>CAZAYV010000013.1:0-39634 GCA_964489465.1 uncultured Dactylococcopsis sp.
ACGAGGTCGAAGACTCCTCTTTCTTGTTGGGCGCGTCCTACTGCAATAGTCATTGTTTCAAATCCTCTTGCTTAATAATTTGTTGCAAGAATACTAAGTTTTACGTGCTTTTGTCTCTTTAGGATAACCTACCTGCACTAAAAATGTTAAGAAAGGCTCTGCAGAGACAAAAAAAAGTTAATGATGATTGCACCCTCTAGAAACAACCCCTGTCGGGACATTTATCTAAAGATTCAGAGGGGGTTAACTTAACTTTTTTTAACAATAGCACAAGTTTTCCTCATTTTTCGAGGGGGATTGTGTAATAACGCGAAGCGACTTACTCTATTTCTACTGTCTCATGGACATTCTAGAATGGAACATGGTCATTAGAGAACAATTATCTTTAAGTCCCTTTTCCCGTCGATCCTGGAAAAGGCAAACGTTAAGAACTAAAGGAGATATTAGATGAGTGCATCTGCAACCGCTCAAGATAGCCAAGTCCTGAGGCAAGACATTACTGGTGCTCGCCGTCCTAGCAACTATTTCTGGGCTGTCATTGCCATGATTGGCGGGGTCGGTTTTCTTTTGGCAGGTCTATCGAGCTATTTACAAGTTAATTTACTGATTGTTAGTGACCCCACTGATTTACAATTCATTCCCCAGGGAATTGCTTTAACCTTCTACGGTGTTGCCGGTTCACTCGTATCCCTTTACCTCTGGCTCGTCATTCTGTGGGATGTAGGGGGCGGTTACAACGAGTTTAATAAAAACACAAATCAAGTTAAGATTTTCCGTTGGGGTTATCCCGGTAAAAACCGCCGGATTGAATTAGAGCATAATCTTAATGAAATTGAGGCGGTCAAAGCAGAAATTAAAGAAGGCTTGAACCCTAAACGCTCTCTCTATTTACGGATTAAAGGACGGAGAAATATTCCTCTCACGCGTGTGGGAGAACCCCTTTCCCTAAGTGAATTAGAGAATCGGGGTGCAGAGTTAGCTCGTTTTTTAGGTGTCCCTCTTGAAGGAATTTAAAGGCATATGTCAATGAATCAATCTTTCCAACGGTGGCTCAGCCGAGTTGTATCAGTGATGGTTGTTATCACTGTTTTTCTCAGTGGGTGCAGTGCAACCTCCAACCCCAGCCAAGATAATCAACAAAGTAATTCCCAAACCCCCCAAGAGAGTGTAACGATGAGTAATTTACCGCAATTAGATGGCAAAGCGACAGTTGAATTAATGGTAAAAGGGTCTCCCATTATGCTTGAACTTAATGGTGAGATGGCACCGGTAACGGCTGGTAATTTTGTGGATTTAGTCCGACGAAAATTTTATGATGGTTTAACCTTTCATCGGGTGGTAAAGGAACCGCAGCCCTTTGTTGTCCAGGGTGGTGATCCCAAAGGCAATGGCACCGGCGGCTTTGTGAATCCGGAAACCGGTCAACGACGCTCGATTCCTTTGGAAATTTTGCCGGAAGAGGCAGAGGAGCCGGTTTATGGTAAAACTTTAAAACAAGCAGGAATTGAAAAAAACCCAGCTTTGAAACATGAGCGCGGCGTCTTATCGATGGCGCGATCGCAGATGCCCAATTCCGCTTCTTCTCAGTTCTTTATTACGCTGGCGGAATTACCATTTTTAGATGGTGACTATGCTGTATTTGGTAGAGTTACTAGCGGAATGGATGTTGTTGATACGATTCAGCAAGGGGATCGTATTGAATCGGCGAAAGTGGTGTCTGGCATTGATAATCTTGAAAAATCGTGACGCGAACTGTCGTTGTAACTGGAATCGGTTGTTGGACAGGATTGGGAAATTTAACCCAAAGTTGGCATCAACTCATTGCTGGACAGTCCAGCATTTCCTTACGGCAACCGTTTCCAGAATTACCGTTCTATCCTTTATCTTTAATTCAAGATCAACCTTTATCTCTCTCGGTTCTGACTTCATGGATCGTTAACGCTGTACTAGTCGATACAAAACTGGCTTCTCCTCTCCCAGAGTGTGGTGTTGTTGTTGGTTCAAGCCGAGGCAGTCAAGGAGACCTTGAAAAAATTGCTAAACAAGAAAGAGAACTCGCTAACTGGCTAGAGATTTTGCCCAACCAAGGCGCAATCACTACTGCGCAAATTGTCGGGACGACAAGTATTGTGTTATCGCCAATGGCAGCGTGTAGCACAGGAATTTGCGCGATCGCGCAAGGCTATGAATTAATCCAAACTGGACAGTGTGAACAAGTGATCGCAGGTGCAGTTGAAACCCCCGTCACGCCTCTTACTTTGGCTGGTTTTGCTCAAATGGGGGCTTTAGCCAAAACCGGTTGTTATCCTTTCGATACAAAACGGGAAGGGCTGGTTCTCGGAGAAGGGGGAGCCGTTTTTATGTTAGAATCTCTTGCCTCGGCGCAAAGCAGAAACGCTCATATTTATGGGGAAATCGCAGGCTTTGGGTTAACCTGCGATGCTTATCATATTAGTGCCCCTGATCCCAATTATCGTTGTGCGAGTCTCGCGGTAAAAAAGAGTTTAGAAATGAGTGGGATTACTGCAAGTGAAATTAATTACATCCATGCCCATGGTACCAGTACGCAACTCAATGATGCCCGAGAAGCACAGTTGATTCAATCTTTGTTTCCTCATGACGTTGCAGTGAGTTCGACGAAAGGCGCAACCGGACATACCTTAGGGGCTTCCGGCGCGATCGCGCTAGCCTTTACCTTAATAGCCTTGCAAACCCAGACTCTACCCCCTTGTGTGGGGTTGCGGGAGTCTGAATTTGGTTTAAACTTAGTTCAACATGCGATGCCAAGTGAGATTAGCGCGGCTCTTGTTTTAAGTTTCGGTTTTGGCGGACAAAACGGTGCAATTATCCTAAGGAGATTGAGAAGATGAAACAATTATCAGCTCAACAAGCAAGAGAGCAACTATACGAGTTAATTAATGAAGTAACTCAACAGCATCAACCGATTTATATTTCCAGCGATCATCATAATGATGTCGTTTTACTGTCAAGAGAAGATTGGGAAGCAATTCAAGAAACGCTTTATCTCAATCAAATTCCAGGAATGGTGGAATCAATTGAGGAAGCCTCGAAAGAAGCAATTGATGAATGTATTCCCGTAGAGGATTTGGAGTGGTGAGTTGGAAAGTTTTTTTATCAAAACAAGCAGCTAAAGATGCTAAAAAAATAAAAGCCTGCGGTTTGAGTCAAAAAGCTAAAGAACTCATTAACACTCTACAAAATAATCCTTATCAACCCCCTTATGAAAAGCTAGTGGGTAACTTGCGCGGGTACTATTATCGACGAATCAATATTCAACATCGCTTAGTTTATGAGGTTTTTGATGACCAGAAAGTGGTTAAAGTTTTGAGAATGTGGTCTCATTATGAGTAGAAGTCAATTAATTCTGTTAACTGCCTAGGTAATAGACAACTTCACTCTAACCAAGAAAAATCCTCCTTGTCTCCCCCTTTCCACCTCTTAACCGATCAGCGTGAAAGTTCTAACCTAAAAATGATTTCCCCTCACCCTGTCTCCCTTTCTTGGTAACTGATCACTGAATTACCACCCCCACGTCCCCGGTGCGCCTTTAAACGGACCCACGATATCACTGGTCACCCAACCGCCATAAAAGTCTCCTTCTTGGGCTTGCACTTTCTCACCATCCACATAACACGCTTCCATTTTTGCGGGATAAAAAGCGAAGTGGTCCACGATCTCAGGATAACGAGAACTGGGATTGGGATAATCCCAAACCGCATTCACTGCTTCTTGATTACCCACTTTCAACGTGTAATAACGGGCTTTCCCTTTCCATTCACAAAACGTTTGGTGATTAGTTGGGGTGAGATACTCCTGTTTGACATCTGCAGCGGGAATATAATAAACCGGCGGATGACTCGTTTCTAACATTCGCAAGGGCTTTTTGGTATCTGCAACCACTTCACCATTAAATACAACTTGGATGTGTTTTGTAGATTGTTCAAGACGGGGCGGACGGGGATAATCCCACACTGATTCTTGTCCAGGTTTCGGTTCGATGCGTTGACGGTTAAACATAATCCAGATTGCTATGATTGCTGTGCTCTCCTTGCTATTTTAAGAAAAGTTCCAACCATAGTGGGTGCCGAGTTTGTCTGTAACCACAAGTCTCATAATTTTTATCTTTTGCGCTGGCGCGATCGCGCTGCTAGGGACGCGCATGACCAAACTTTCTGATCGCCTAGCCGACAAAACGGGGATGGGAGAAGCGATGATCGGTGCCGTATTTTTAGGGGGAAGCACGTCTCTGTCGGGAATTGTTACTTCCGTGACCGCTGCAACCAATAATCATCCCAGTTTAGCGATTAGTAATGCGATTGGGGGGATTGCCGCGCAAACGGCTTTTCTCGCGATCGCGGATATCTTTTATCGCCGGGCTAATCTGGAACACGCTGCAGCATCCGTAGCCAACTTAATCCAAGGAACGTTACTGATCACCCTCCTTTCCCTCCCTTTACTCGCGATCGCAACGCCAGAAATTAGCCTTTGGGGTTGGATTCATCCTGTATCTGGCGTGTTGATTCTCAGTTATCTTTTCGGACTATTCCTCACTTCAGAAGTCCGCGCCAGACCGATGTGGCGACCGCGCAAAACCGAACAAACCCGCTTTGATGAACCAGCGGAGATGACAGCCAATTCCTCTCTCCTCCGGCTGTGGGGTCAATTTATTATCTTAGCCGGATTGCTAGGAGAAGCAGGATATTTGATTGCTAAGAGTGGATTAGTGATTGCTGAAAAGACAGGGCTATCTGAGTCCGTCATGGGCGGCATTTTTACCGCTGTTGTCACTTCGCTGCCAGAATTAGTAACAACGGTTGCTGCAGTCAGAGAAGGGGCATTAACCTTAGCAGTGGGAGGGGTAATGGGAGGCAATAGTTTTGATGTTTTGTTCTTAGCGATTTCTGATTTTGCCTATGATCAAGGGTCGATTTATCAAGCCATTACCAGCAATGAAATTTTCGCGATCGCGCTCACTCTCCTCATTACCAGTATTCTTTTGTTGGGACTGCTACGTCGAGAAAAATATGGCATTGCCAATATTGGATTTGAAAGTTTTTTAGTCCTCCTGTGCTATTTTGGCGGTTATTTATTCCTCTTCCTCAGAGGGTGAACCAGATGAATTACTCTCTTTTGCTTCGGGAGAAGGTAAATCCGTTTCTGGCATCTCTTGTTCTTCTGCTGCAGGAGATTGTTTCCATTCGGATAAGGAACGTTCGACGGCATATTGAAAATCAATGGGAAGAATCGAGACTTCTTGGGTTTCACCGTCTTCTGGATTGATTTGTGCGTAAATCTGCTCCTGATTAAAGGTAGAATTGCCTAAAACTAATTGATGTTTGGTATTATCTTGTAACTCAATATTGATGGTTGCTAAAGGATTATTTAAGCCGTAAGTTTCTAATTGATTTGCTTCTACCGTAAAGGTCTTACTACTGCTTTCTTTCACTAATAAATCTAATAAAAAGACAATCGTTCCTTCTTCTGCCGGTACACTTTCTGGTTGTTTCATCCGCCAAGAATTGGCAGTATTTTCTAAACGAACAAACTCTAAAGTTTCTCCACTGTTCTTTTCGATTTCCAACTGTTGTACGTCTTCTTCAGCAAAAGAAAATAAATTTCGCTGAGATTCTATTGCTGCTTCTTGTTGAGAGGGAAAGCGTATTTCAAAAAAATAAACATATCCCCCTAATCCTAGGGCAATGAGTATTAAAACAAGAGTTGTTTTCTGCATTGTTAACGCCGTCTCAACCAACTAATAATTGCCAGAATCAAACCAAACAGGGGAACAATTCCAATCGCGATTCGACTTAAAATTGCTGCTTGCTGCGGACTGAGATTAATCCGTCGGTTTGTTTCTTCTTTCGGACGCAAGGCTAAAGCGGCGGTATCCCGATTCGCTAGCCAGTCAACAGAATTTAAGAACATATCCCCATTCAGTTGCTGCATAAACAAGCCATTCCTTGCAAAATCAGAATCGCCAAACACAACCACTCTTGAATCTGGACTCGGTTGCGGAGAAGCGATTTCTTCACTTGCTGTGTCTTCTGGGGTTTCCTCAATAGGATTGGTGGCTTCTGCTTCCGCATTAGAAGGCATTTCTTCCGTTTGTGGTTCAGCCTCAGGCATTTCCTGATCACGCAGATCTGGAGATACTTCTGTTTCTTCCTCGCTTTGCATTTCGGAGGACGAGGCTTCCACGCGATCCAAAGCAAAACTGATCACTAAGGGTCCAGCGCGATCGCGTTCTGGGTTATACTCTAACTGTTCTTGGGTGGTATCACTTTCTGCCCAACTCTCTTCACTGGTATACGCTAAAGGCGTGGCAGTAATTCCTTCTTTTTCCACCGCATCAACCGGACGAGCTAGGGGATAAACGGAAATCCCATTGCCAAAGGGATTGGTAATCGGATGATCCCCGTAACGTGTGACTAGAGCAGTTGCCACATTAAACCCTAACACTTGTCCTTGTCCAGAGGCATCAACAATGACCCGATCATCGAGTTGAATTCCCCAAGTTTCTAGAATTGGGTCTAAGCCACTGTTACTATCGGGATCAAGCATGAGTAAGAGGCTACCCCCTTCCGCTAAATAAAGGGCAATGGCATCCATTTCTGCGCCAAATAATTCTCGCTGAGGAGAGGCAATCAGCAACACACTATTGGCTAAGTTGGGAAGATTGGTTTCTTCGGCAAAATTAAACGGTTCCACTTTATACCCTTGTTGTTCTAAACTAGCAACCGCTTGCGATAAGCCTCCTTGTACCGCTTCTAATGGGGGTTCGCCATGTCCTTGCAAAACATAGACAAACGAAACGCGATCGCGCTGAATATTTTGGATGGCGCTGGTTAATTTAACTTCTGAAATGGGTTCAACCTCACTCACTTGTTGAACAAACTGGGTTTTGTCTCCATATTCAACATAAACTTCTCCATAAGATTCCACACCAAATTCTTCCACTTTCGCAATATTCGTCTGAGGATCAACAAATTCCACCTGAAAGTTCTCGCTTTGTTGTTGATAATTGTTTAATAACCGTTCGGTTTCCTGAGACGGCAGATTTTTAAAGACCCAAACCGTTAACGGTTGTTCTAAGTTTGACACTAATTGCTTGGATTGGGGAGCAAGGGTATAAAGATTATTTTCTGTCAAATCAACGGTTGTTTGATAACGAACACTTAAAAAGTTTAATAAGCCAACAATTATAAATAGCGCGATCGTGGCAATTACAGCATTTAAATTGGCTTGGGTTGAACGTCGCTGCCAGAAGCGTCGGGTTATAAAAACTAAACTAATGATTGCAATTATGCCACCTCCTCCCACTAATCCCAACGGAATCGGTAACCACTCATTCGCCACATAACCTGCTGTCAAACCAACAATGACAATAATAATGCCAAATAAAAACAAATACTTAGCCATGAATTAGGATTCCATCCATTTATCACACGGGTCATTATAGGAGAAAAGGTGACGCTAGTGAGAATTAGCTACTTGATGAGACAAGGATCAAGATCATACGGTTTGATCCGAGTCTGTCTCAATGGTTATGAGCATTTCACAAAATAAGGATACGTTAAACTGCAAGATGATTAAGTCTCCATGTAACTTGCCATGACAACGACGCATCCTGTAACCCAACACCTTCCTCCCGGTCCTCAAAAATCCAGTTTCCTGCAACTGATACAGTGGACGGCAGACCCCCTTGATCTTTTAGAAGAATCAGCCCAAGTTTACGGTGACCCTTTTACTCTGGAGTTCCGGAAAGGGAGACCCTTTGTTTTTCTCTCTCACCCAGAAACGATACAAAAAATTCTCAGCAGCGAGGGCACCAATTTTGATAGTGGAAGAGGCAATTATATTTTATTGCCGATTGTAGGGGAAAATTCGATGTTACTCACCGATGGCGAAGATCATGCCCGCCAACGCAAACTGATATTTCCACCCTTTCATGGCGAAAAAATTCGTCATTATGGCAATATTATCGCGGAAACGACGCAAAAGGTAGCTCAGAGGTGGACCGTAAAAAAACCGTTTTCCATACGGTCATCCCTGCAAGAAATCACCCTAGAAGTGATTATGCAAGCTGTCTTTGGCATTTCGGACGCTAAGCGTCACGCCCAATTAAAAGCCCCTCTAGTAAAGTTACTAGAGTTAACAGGGGGCTCAGTTTTACGGTCCAGCTTACTCTTTTTTCCGGTTTTACAACAAGACTTTCCGGGCAGTCCATGGCGTCATTTTCTCAATCGTCGGCAAGGGATTCATCAATTACTGCAAACCGAAATTGAACAACGACGAAAAACACATCACTCAGCAGGAAAAGATGTTTTAAGTTTATTGATGTCAGCGCAAGATGAAGATGGAAACCCAATGACTGATTCCGAGTTACGGGCTCAACTCATTACTTTGCTCTTTGCTGGACACGAGACAACAGCAACCGCTTTAGCTTGGGCATTTTATTGGATTTACAAATTCCCAGAAGTGAAAAATAAGCTATTAGCCGAGTTAGAAAATATCTCTGATGTCAGCGATATCAAAACACTGAACCAACTCCCTTATTTAGATGCTGTTTGTAAGGAAACCTTACGGATTTATCCGGTTGCAATCATAACTTTTCCTCGCATTACAAAATCTACCATAAGAATTGACAATTATGAATATCCCCCTGAGACCATTCTTGCCCCCTGCATTTATCTATTACATCATCGAGAAGATATTTTTCCGAACTCGAATCACTTTCAGCCCGAACGGTTTTTAGAAAATGAATTCAGCCCTTATGAATTTATGCCCTTTGGCGGTGGGACCCGTCGCTGTATTGGTGACGCGTTTGCACCAATGGAGATGAAAATTGTTATAGCTACTATCATGAAACAATTTTCATTAAGTTTAGCTGAAGAGAAGCCAGTCAAACCGGTACGAAGAGGGGTCACTGTTGCCCCTGCTGGTGGGGTCAAACTGGTTTTAGAAACTCATTAATGATTGTGACCTTCCATTCCCTCAGGCTCTAATTGCTTTGGTGAAGAAACCTCACCGACATTCAGCTCGATAATCGTCATATTTTTTTGTCCTACGCTCACTAAACCCATTGTGATTTGACCAATGGATAGAATTCCCATAGAGACTAATCCAACTGAAAACAGCCCCATGGGAATTAAACCAATGGAGATTAAACCGTGGGGAATTGCACCAATGGAGATTAAACCATGAGGAGAGATCCCAATACAGAAAATACCATCATGGGGAGCCACGCCAATATTAAATAATTTTTGTTTTTTAAGCGAGAGTCGCATTGCTTCTTCATTTCTCGATGATAAGTGCTATAAGAGCATAAGCGATTTCTTGTAGATTCGTCAAAAGACATCTTGTCGAATTTCCATTATTCAACATTTATGAAGCAGACAATTCCTGGTTTAGAAACCCCTCCGTTATTGCAAACTTTAGAACTGATTGCAAACCCGATTCGCTTTTTTGAGAAATATCAACATCGCTATGGAGATATCTTTTCCGCAAAAATTTTAGGGAATCGGTCCCCTAATATATTTTTTGTCGGTGACCCGCAAGCCATCGAAACCATTTTCACCGCTCCTCCAGAACAATTTCAGTTGGGAAAAATCACTCATGTTTTTCGCCCATTTACCGGCAATCAATCCCTGATTATGTTGGATGGAGAAGAGCATTTGCGACAGCGTAAGTTATTAATGCCGCCTCTACATGGCAAGCGGATGCATTTTTATCAGGATGTGATTTGTGAATTAACCGAAGAATTGTTATCTACACTTCCAAAAAATCAGCCTTTTTCCAGCCGGAAGTTAACGGCTAAAATTACATTAAAAGTTATTTTGCGTGTGGTTTTTGGCATTAAATCAGATGCGCGATCGCGCCAACTTGAGCAATTAATTACAGAACTGTTAGAAGCCATTACTAATCCTCTCTATTCCAGTTTATTTTTCTTTCCTTTCTTACAAATTGACTTAGGAAAATACAGTCCTTGGGGTCACTTTGTCCGTAAACAACGTGCAATTGATGCTTTAATTTATGAAGAAATCAAAGAACGTCGTCAACAAGACTATTCCCAAAAAACTGATATTTTAAGTTTATTATTATCCGCTAAGGATGAAGAAGGGAATGGCATGAGTGATCCAGAGCTACGCGATCAGTTGATTACACTGCTATTTTTAGGTCATGAAACAACCGCCTCTGCTCTGGCTTGGATGTTTTATTGGGTTTACTCCTCGCCCAAAATATGGAACCAATTAAATACAGAAATGCAATCTTTAGGGACTTCTCCTTCTCCGCAAGCTTTACTAGAATTACCCTATTTAGATGCAGTTTGTAAAGAAACATTAAGACTCTATCCCATTGCTTTAATCGCTCAGCCCAGAATCGTTCAGGAAACAATTCAACTTCATCATCAGTCCTTTTCACCGGAAACGATTTTAGTCCCTTGTATTTATTTAGCTCATCATCATGAAGGAACCTTTCCCCAGTCCCAATCTTTCCAACCGGAGCGATTTTTAAATCATCAATTTAGTCCCTATCAATATTTCCCTTTTGGTGGAGGAAATCGTGCTTGTATTGGCGCTGCATTTTCTTTGTACGAAATGAAATTAATTTTTGGTACTATTTTTACCAATTTATCTTTAAAGCTTGCCTCTCAATTTCCGGTTAAACCAGTGCGTAGGGGAATTACAATTGTTCCTTCTGGAGGAGTAAAGTTGATTTGCTACACTTAACTCAATCTCAGCAATAATTAGTAGGAATACAAAGAGATGAGATGAATAAAAAATGGGAGATAAGAAAGTTTTAAGTGACAATTAAGAAACTATCACGAAATACCATACACAAAGTAAAATAACTTCGTCAGAATGTAAGATAGCACTTGTAATCAAATAGGTGGGAACTGTAATGAAATTTTTAAGAAATTGGGGAATTCGTCTCGGCTTATGTAGCGGTGCCATGCTTAGCGTATTTTTGGGTCTGACACCTGGCAGTATGGCGCTACCGCAAGCTCAAATTATTCAAAAACTTCAGCAAGTTCCTGTATTTACCGTTGCCAATGAAAATGGGTCACCTCTTGTGGCTTCGGGTGAAAATGATAGCCGTGTCGCTGGAGTTTTTATTAGTCAGCAGGATGCCCAAGAATTTGTGGGTCGTTTGAAAAAAGAAAATCCGGAATTAGGACAACAAGTGCAAGTGGTGGCGCTCTCTTTAGGCAGAGTCTACCAACTGGATCAGGAAAATGAAAGTAAAGAAGATGGTATCGATTTTGCTTATGTTCCCATGGAAAAGGAAGTAGAATCTGCTCTTTCTTTACTGCAAGAACAGGGTCAACAAGTACAAGAGTTCTCAGGTGTGCCTCTATTTATTGCCCGTGGCGGTGAAAATGAAGGCTATTTAATGGTCGAACGAGAAGGTCAGCAAATTATTCCCATGTTCTTTGAAAAGAGTCAACTCCAGGAAATGGTCGAGCAATTTAAGCAAAGCCAGCCTGAGCAAGCCCAATCTGTGCAAATTGATGTGGTGACCCTGCAGAGTATGCTCCAGACTTTAGAAGAGAAAAATGATGAACAACTCAAACAAGTCGTTTTAGTCCCGTCTCAAGAATCTTTAGAGTTTTTGCAGACTGTCTCAGAGCAAGCGCCCCAACAAACAGCACCTGAGCAAAGTCCCCAACCGGCAGAATAAAGCCAGCAACAGCCTATGGTTTCTGGTCAAGAGTTAGCTTTTTGGCGAGAAGAAAGTTGCCAAGCCGCGATCGCGCGGGGAATTTCTCCCAAAGAAGTGGATTGGTTATTACAGAGCCTCGCAGGGTTAAGCCCCCTCAGTTTACGCTTAGAAAGCTATAAAACTGATCTGGAAATTACCCTGCGGATTCCGTTTTTAAAATTAAAACAACTCTGGGAAAAACGGCTTCAAGAGCGAGTTCCGATTCAATATCTCGTCGGGGAAACCCCTTGGCGAGATTTAACCTTGAAAGTCTCGCCGGCGGTGCTGATTCCGCGACCGGAAACAGAAATTATAGTTGAACTAGCTCTGCAGTATGGACGTGAGCAATTTGCCACTGGACATTGGGTAGATTTGGGAACCGGTAGCGGCGCGATCGCGCTTGCTTTAGCCAAAGCTCTACCGGAGGCAAAAATCCATGCCGTTGACAACAGTCCAGAGGCCTTAGCCATTGCCAAAGAAAATGCTCACCTCTTAGGGCTGACGAATCAAATTGAATTCTATCAAGGATCTTGGTTTTCTCCCCTGCAACACCTACAGGGTGAAATCAGTGTCATGGTCTCCAATCCTCCCTATATTCCCACTGCCACCTTAGCCGAACTGCAACCGGAAGTGAGACAGCACGAACCAATGGCTGCTCTCAATGGGGGAGAAGATGGGTTAGTGGCAATTCGTAACTTAATTCAAACTGCCCCACAATTTCTCCATGACGGGGGTCTCTGGCTCATTGAAATGGAAGCAAGACAAGCCAATGCCGTCAAGGAATTACTGGAGAATAACGCTGATTATCACCCCATGACGATCCACAAAGACTTAGCCGGAATTGAACGATTTGCACGAGCCTATGTGAGGAAATTGCCTTCAGACCATTATGATGGATGATGGCTAGTCGTCTTCGTAAAGCTGAAATGGATAACCTGAATTCCCCCTCTACCGATCAAATTCCTGAGTTGCAAGAAAAGCTATTTTCCCAACCGGCGAAAAAACAACTTCCTATTATCTCAGAACTGGCAAATGCAGGAGAAGTTGGTTTAGATGTTTTAATGACCTTTTTAGAGAAAGAAGGAACCAATCTTACCCCTGCTGTGGGAGAAGCATATATTGAGTTGTATGGGGCTAAGTTACCCAAAACAGAAGCATTTTTACAAAAGAAGTTCCCGCAAGGTGTGGTTCCCCTCAATAGTGAGCGTAATATTGATTACTCGCCCTTACAAGTTGCCTTAGTACAACGAGATTTTCAGGAAGCCGATCGACTAACGTTAACCAAACGCTGCGAGTTAGCCGGTGAACAGGCAATGCAACGGAAATGGATTTATTTTACTGAAGTGGAGAACTTTCCCAGTACTGATTTAAAAACCATGGATCAGTTGTGGTATGTTCACTCCCAAGGGAGATTTGGCTTTTCCGTACAGCGTAAAATTTGGCTCTCCCTTGGACAAGATTTCCCCAAATTGTGGACCAAGATTGGTTGGAAAAAAGGTAATCTTTGGACACGCTACCCCAACGAGTTTATCTGGGATTTAAGCGCACCCCTCGGACATCTTCCCCTCTCTAACCAGTTACGAGGCGTCCGTGAGTTTGCTTCCTTAATGAATCATCCGGCTTGGAAAGAGAATTAATCATGAGGGGGAGAGGGTGAGAAAAGGTCAGGGGGTGCCCAGTTATGAAAACGGTGAAATAGGGGTCTCTCATCTCGTTATTTGAAAAATCCAGGAGAAGCTGTTTAATTTGCCTTAACTTGTTCGCCAATTTTTTTGAGAATTCCTAATACATCATACAACTGATTACGCCGGGGTAAGAGAGAAAACGTATCCGATAACTCATAACGCAGGGTTGATTGATCCAACTTTTGGAGTTTCAAGAAAATAAAATTACCACCATTAGTGACCATTCCATAAACCGGGTTTTCCAAATGGGGAGAGCCTAACATATAAGCGAGAGCTTGGGGAATTCCTAACTCTAAAGAAAAACTGGTTTCTTTCGATTCAATCACCACCACCCAAAATTGTTCTTGTAATACCAATGCATCGACTCGTCCTTTATACATTTTGTCTTGCCCGACTACAGAAAATTCGACCGTTGCTTCGGCTCGAAATTGAAAGGGAGGATCATAAAAACCAGCCGCTTTTAACAAAGGAGATAAAACAATTAGCTTGATCGTTTCTTCTCCCAGTTGACCTTGACTCAGTTGATAAAAATATTGCTGTTTAATTTCATCGAGCACAGATTGGGCTGAAATTTCCGGTAATTCGATTTGCCATTCGAGAAAGAAATTATCTGTTTCTGCACGTCTTAAACCAAATTCAGTTTGTAACTGTGCTAACGTTTTAAGATTACGTTCTATCGCGATTGTTTGAGCCATTAGAGAGTGTTATTGGAATTTCAAACCCGATTAATCTCAAGGTTAATCTATTTTTACGGTATATTGACGAAAGAAATTATTCATTCTTAATTGTTAATTATTAATTACTGATCATGCTCGATATTACTAAACTCAGCGGACAACTCCCAGCCATTAGTGAACATCTCCACCAAGAGGCATCTGCGAGTAACGAGCGGTTGCAGCGCGCGCAACAGCTACTGGCAAAAAGTGGGCATGAACAAGAAGAATTAGTGAAAAAACAAGAAGATTGGCGCGATCGCGCTCTCTTTAAAGCAGCACAACCCATCGAACCCATCGACACCTGTCAAGAAGTTTCCGTTCCCCCATACGCTCACACCGTTTTTGCCACCGATGGCTCGCAAATTGCACCCTCTCACCACGAAATTGCCTACTGCTATCTGATTAATATTGGGCGGGTGATGCTGCATTATGGACAAAGTTTATTTCCCGTTCTCGATAGCCTCCCCGAAGTGTTCTATACTCGAGAAGACTTGTATGAATCCCGACAGTGGGGAATCCCCACTGAAGAGTGGATGGGTTATCGGCGCACCGTTTCGGAAATTGCCGCCCTCTCGGAGATGGCGTGTCGCTGGGTGAATCCGCCAGGGGCGCATCATGAACCTAATCTGGCATTAGTGGATGGTTCCTTAATCTATTGGTTTTTAGATAGCCTACCTCCTCCCGCCCGTGAGCAACTTTTGCCCTACATTTTTCAAGCCTGGGAACAACTGGCAGCCGCACGCATTCCTTTAATGGGCTATCTTAGCGCCAATCGTCATACGGAAGCGGTGCGATTCCTCCGCTATGCTGCTTGTGCTTATGACGATCCCGACTGTCAAACCCATTGTGGCAATGCATCAATCAATCAATTGCCCTGTCAAAGCTGTGAACCGCTACGAGATACCACGCTATGGCAAACCATACTTTCTCCTGGGCAGCGATCCGGGTTATGGCGCAGTCAAAGCCCAATTTTAGACCTTTATCCTGAAGAATTTGCCATTTACTTCTGTTATCTCCATGTGGGAACAGAAATTGCACGAGTGGAATTTCCCGCTTGGATCGCCGAAGATTTGGACTTATTAGACCAATCTTTGGGCATTTTGTTGGCACAAGTGTATAAAGGTTATGGTTATCCCGTTGCGATTGCCGAATCGCATAATCAAGCTGTGGTTAGAAGCAGCGATCGCGCTCGCTTTTTTGCCCTGTTAGAACGGGAAATGATTAAAGCCGGATTACCGAACGTCGGTGTCTCCTATAAAGAAAGCAATAAACGAGGCAGTATTGCTTAATATTGATCCCAATAGGGGGAACCGTTGACCCGTATAATGTTAGAGAGGCTTTTCCTTATTCAGTAACCGCTTATTGTGGAACTTTCCTGTAAAACAAAGTACGCGCTTCTTGCTCTATTAGAGCTAGCAACCAATCATCAAAAACAAGAACCCATCCAAATTCGGCAGATTGCCGAAAAACAAAATATATCAGATCGCTATTTAGAACAACTCCTCGCAACGCTACGGCGGGGAGGGCTTGTCAAAAGTCAACGCGGGGCAAAAGGCGGCTATTTACTCGCACGAGAACCTTGGAAAATTACCTTGCTTGATATTGTGAATTGTCTTGAAGGATCGGAAACAGTTAACCAAGACTCTCCTTCTATTCACACAGCAGAACAAGCAGTGGTACAAGAAATTTGGCAAGACATTGACCAGCAAATTGAATCGCAGTTGCAACAGTACAATTTACAAACCTTATCAGAACAGCGTAATACGAAACAGCAGGAAGTTGATTTGATGTACTATATTTAGATTTCACTAAAACAACCCAGTCCGTAAGATAACGCTTGTCACCCTACCAACTGGGTTGTCTTCAATTTAGAATTCACTCAACCAGAGAAACCCACTTAGTTTGTAGACTCGGCTGTGGCAAATTCTTTGTTTTTGTTCTTGCGAGAACGATTGCGACGAGTGAGGGAATTGAATAGCATAATGCCAATTCCTTTAATGAGATTCCCTTCGAGTTCTTGAAACATTTTCATGTTTAAGCCAAAGGCATCATTGGCTTCATCCACAATTCGATCCGCCGTGCTTTGATCAATCGGTAACTCGTTGAGGGCTTGACGATAAGTGTTCTTGAACGCCTTCTCATCAGAAATCGCGTCAAATTCATAGAAGGAGGTTCCTGCACCCTCTTCTAAATTCATTGCCCGTTGCGCAATCCCTTTGAGAATTTGTCCACCGGATAAATCCCCTAAATAACGAGTGTAGGAGTGAGCAACCAACAATTCCGGTGCTTCTGCGGAAACATCTCGAATGCGCTGAATGTAGGCTTCACCGGCTGCCGAAGGAGAAACCGTTTCTCGCCAATTGCTCCCGAAATAATAGTGTAAATCTTCCTCTAAACTTTCTTTGCGGTTTAACTCAGGAAAGTAAATTTTGGAAACGATAGGATGTTCGGTGTGCTTCGCCATCTCTTCTTCCATCGCAGAATACACAAAATAAAGGTTCGCGACGAGATTACGATAGGAGTTCTTTTCCACAACTCCTTTGAGGAAGCACTTGACAAAGCCGACATTTTCCGCCATCGTGTGGGACTTCTTTGTCCCCTCTTTTAACATTGTGGCTAGTTCTACGCTCATATTTAAAGTTGCTTTGCTTCAGTAAACGACAAGATCGGTTTTAGAGTTTCTAAAAGTCTTAAAAAAGGGCTTAATTAAATTAGCCTAAACTAAATTAAAGCTGATTTTCGTTAAGAATGGTTAAGATTTGCCGGAATAACAAGGATTAAAGCTCTTGTCAGGGGGCACTGCGAGAATTTTTAACCCATCATGGGTGGAACCGTGAGCAGTAAAACAACGACACCGCCAATTATCATTAATCCAGCGGGCATAAATTTCTTGGTTTTCCAGAGACGGGCGAGGAAAACAATAATTAAGATAGCGGTGATAATTGTGCCAAGAATTAAGCCCCAACTTTGCCCCAAAAAACTAGCAATGCCACCGATTAATAAGAGGATGCCACTGATACTTCCAGAGGTTAAAGAAACTTTACTTTGAGCCGTTTTATAACCAATGATGCCGCCAGCGATCGCAAGTATCCCATAAAGAACAACAGCAAGTTTTGCAATTAACATTTTTAATCTCCTTGCGGAAACTTTTCCCAGATTTTTGTAATTTGTCTTAAACTTTGATAATTTCCATTGCCTAAGATTAAATGATCGACAATTGGTACACTCAGGAGTTGTCCTCCTTGCAACAATTGTTCAGTTAATGTCAGGTCTTCTCCGCTGGGTTCAACATTGCCAGTCGGATGATTATGAGCAATTATGGCACGAGTTGCCCCCTGACGAATAATCTCGCGAAAAATATCTCTGGGATGAGCTAAAGTTTCCGTTGCGGTGCCAATGGTAATTACTTTTAAACCTAAAAGCTGATTTTTGACATCTAATAATAAAATTGCAAATCGCTCTTGGGTTTGCCACATTAAATCTTGGCTAAGTGCAGCCGCTGCTGCATCTGGGCTATCAATAATCGTTCGTTCATTGGGACGCATATGAAAGGCCCGTTTTCCTAACTCTACAGCAGCAGAAATTGTTGTTGCTTTTGCCGGACCAACGCCAGGAATTTGCATTAATTCTTGGGGACTAATTTCTCTTAAAACCGCAAGGGGTTCTCGTTGATCGGCACTTAATTGTTGCAGAATATATTGACCTAACCCCACTGCCGATAATTTCCCTGCCCCTTGTCCCGTTCCGAGTAAAATAGCAATGAGTTCGGCGGTCGCTAAATTTTTGGCGCCGATTTGCAGCAGTCGTTCCCGGGGTCTTTCTGTGGTGGGTAAATCAGCAATTCTTAATGAGTAGTTCATTAGCGATTCGTCATTCGTCACTCGTTATTAGCAATTGCCATCAACAATAAAAGATCAATCACTAATAACCAATAACTAACATTACTGATTTTTTAACCCCCCATCGTTGTCTTGAAAGCCGGACGTTGGGAAAGACGTTCGACATATTTAGCAATGCCAGGATAATCGGAAAAGTCAAGTTGTAACATCATCGGCATATAGGCTAAATAAGCACCCACTGCAATATCTGCCGCACCAAATTGATCATCGATTAAATAATCGTGTTTTGTGAAATGCTCGTTTAAAGGGGGAAACAGTTTCGGCATTTCGGTTTCTCGATACTTTTCAATAAAGATACCGGGTCCTAGAGTGGCATTGGCAAATAAAATCCATTGATTAATTATTGCTCGTTTTTTTGGGGTTAAAGTTTCGCTGCCATATTGCTCAGCTAAATATAAAATAATTGCCCCGGATTCCCATAAATAAAACCCATTATCTTCAATCGCCGGGACTTTTCCCATGGGGTTAATGGCAAGAAATTTGGGTTGACGATGTTCGCCATTTTCCATGTCAAGTTCGACAAATTCATAGGGAACATCGAGTTCTGCTAGATACCATTTGATGATTGTTGCGCGACTTCTTTTTCCACCATAAAGTTTGAGCATTTTTGCCTCTCCTCACCAAGGTTATTTCTTTTCAGGAAAAAAGAGGAATGATGATTCCTCCTCACGATCCAATTCCTTTTTAAATCCAATTTAAAATTCAATGCCAGGTTGAGCTTTCACCCCTTGTTCTCGAAAGGGATGTTTAATCAGTTTCATTTCTGTAACCAAGTCGGCGGCTTCAATTAATTCTGTGGGCGCACCGCGACCGGTTAAAATGACGTGAGAGTCTTCTGGTTTTCCGGCTAAGCCTTCGATGACTGCTGCGACATCAAGGTAGCCCAGTTTGAGAGCAACATTAATTTCGTCTAATAAAACCACCCGATAGTTGGGATCATGGATATAACTTAAGCTTTTTTCCCACGCTGCTTGGGCTTTTTCTGTATCGCGATCGCGATCTTGGGTTTCCCAAGTGAAGCCTTCTCCCATGGCGTGGAAAACCAGTTGATCTTGCCACTGGGCAAAGACTCTTTTTTCTGCCGGTTCCCACGCCCCTTTAATAAACTGAACGATCGCGACATTGAAACCATGACCCAGAGACCGCACCACCATCCCGAGGGCGGCACTGGTTTTCCCTTTTCCGGGTCCGGTATTCACCACGATTAAGCCTTTCTCATTGGTTCGCGCTTTGAGTCGTTCCGCTTGCACTTGTTTGCGCCGTTGCATTTTCTGCTTATACGCTTCCGAAGAAAGTTGGGTTTCACTTGCTGTTTCTGAATTTGCCATTATTATTTTTCGTTTATTAAAGTATTGCTATTTTACCGCGCACTGAGAAGCCGGAGAAACCTCAGAAACCACTGTTACATTCGTGTAACCACTGGCAGTTAACAATTCTTTGATGGTGAGTTGAGCGCGATCGCGCGCTTGGTCTAAAATTCCTTGTTGACAGGCTGCACTCAGCACTTTCTCTAAGGTCTTTTGTTGCGCTAAGGTTTGCAATTGCGGGGCAACATCGGGACCTAAATTCAAGAAGCCGCGATCATAGTCATAAACCTGAGATTCAGTCACATCGAGTTTCTGGTCTAAAATCTCAGCAGACGGAATTTGGACCACAACACTGTTCGCTGCTTCATTAAGGATTACATCTTCAGCAGTGATGGCGTTTAAATCAACACCGGCGCGGACTTCCCCTTGGGCAATATAGAGTAAGCGGGTGGTTCCGAGAGTCATATTCCCCAATTTTCGGTCTTGTTCGGTAGGAACAATCGCTTCCATGGTAAAAACAGCAGTGGTTAATTCACTAACCCCTTGAATTTGGTTCACGACCATGCTGGGGACTGAAACCTGCGGTGTTGCGGGAGGGGCTGTGAAGAAGTTTTCCACTAAACTAAAAAAGCTACTTCCCGCACGCCAAACACCGACGAGAATTAATAATGTCACCAGCGTAATGCCGCCAGTTGTCATCAGTAAGAAGGCTTTGAGAAAGGAAAAGGAAGGGCGAGAGGAAGTCACCGGCGTGGTCGGTTGGGAATACGTTGGAGGTAAGGATTGTTCGGTGTTATAGTGCTTCCTCTCTACAGCAGAAGTTTCTGAGATGAATGGCATGAAATTAAGGGCAAGGATTGGGGTTTTCTTGATGGACCGCTTCAAGGTCTTTCAACGCTTCTTCTGTCAATTTTAAGTGTATTGCCCCAATATTGGTTTTCAGTTGTTCCATACTCGTGGCACCGATAATATTAGCGGTGAGAAACGGTTGTTGATTGACAAACGCGATCGCCATTTGTGCCGGATCTAAGTTGTGGCGTTTTGCCACTTCCAAATAAGCTTTGGTTGCACTTTCGGCACGAGGATGATCATAGCGAGAGGAACGAGAATCTAAGCTGCGCCGACTGCCAGGGGGAATTTTGCCACCCAAATATTTTCCAGTTAAGGTTCCCGCACCCAGTGGGGAGTAAGCAAGTAAACCACAATTTTCACGCACAGCAATTTCCGATAAGCCCACTTCAAATTTCCGGTTGAGTAAGTTATAAGCATTTTGAATGCTAACCATGCGGGGGAGACTATATTTCTCTGCAAGTCGCAGATAGGTCATCACTCCCCAAGGACTTTCGTTAGATAAGCCAATGGTGCGAATTTTTCCCGCTTTGATGAATTCATCTAAGACAGTGAGGACTTCGTGCATTTTTTCCTCTTCATGGGGAGGAAGTTCCTCTGCTGCGTAAGCAAACCCCAGTTTTCCGAAGCGATTGGTAGGACGATCTGGCCAGTGCAGTTGATAGAGGTCAATATAGTCCGTTTTGAGGCGTTTCAGGCTGTTTTCCAGGGCTTCAGTAATATTAGGACGGTCCAATTGATTCTTGCCCCCGCGAATCCAGTCCATTGTGGTTTTTCCGGCAACCTTACTGGCGAGAATCACGCGATCGCGCTGTTTGCGACTTTGAAACCATTCCCCAATAATTTCTTCGGTGCGTCCATAGGTTTCTGCTTTTGGGGGAACCGCATACATTTCTGCCGTATCAAAAAAATTAATCCCTTGTTCCAGGGCATAATCCATCTGTTCAAACCCTTCTTCTTGGGTATTTTGTTCCCCCCAGGTCATTGTTCCCAGACAGATCAGACTGACTTGCAAATGACTATTGCCAAGTTGACGATATTCCATAGGATTAATAACGAATTTCTTTATACTCTTTTTACCCTATCACCTTAATTTTTTTGCCAGCGAAACTCAAAAGGTTTGGGTTGGGCTGCCCAAATAAGCGCCAACTCAAGAGGATGAATCAGCAGATTACGATTTTAGTTGTTTTTTTATAGAGTAGAGGTGACTCATTTCCTTCCATACCTAAAAAGGGAAAAGAGCCAAGCCGTTAGACGAGACAATCTCAATGGAACCGTTAGCGCAATTAGGTTTTGGATGGTAATTGAGCGCGCGATCGCAATTGAGTCATCTCAATTATTTTCTTTCCTCTAAAAAATAATTACCTTGACTGTTGAGCAAATCATGAAAAAGCATTGTTTTACTTCACAACAGGAACTTAACCAGTATGTGGGAAAGCAGCTATTCCAAGAACTGAATCGTCATCCTTCGGCAATGCATCTATTGCCCACTGGAAATACGTTTATCCAACCTTATCAAATCCTAATTGAGCTGTTGCAATCTTCGACGCAGGATTTTAACAATCTAGTGATTGTCAACCTGGATGAGTACCTTGAGTTGGGTTATCCTCTCGAACGCAGCGATTCGCGTTCGTTTGCTAGTTACATGGAACCTGTCATCAAAGCCTTAGAAGGGAGAGGTTTTCAAAGAAAGAATCACCTCTTTCCCTATTCTGCCTATCCGTCTTCCTATTGCTTTTCCCCTTACGAACAGTTAGATGCCTTTGATTCCTTACTCAGCAAGTTTCAATGTGCTTCTGCTTTTTTAGGGTTAGGTCCTAAGCAGTCCCCTCACATTGCGTTTGCCAACCCTGGGTATACTAATTTTTTTCAGGCAGGTTGGTCTAAACTTGGGGCTTTTGTGACCCCAGTTGATTCTGCAACTCGACTTGCAAATCGTCAAGATCAAGGAATGTCAAATGGAAAGGTACCGAAGTGGGCTTGCACGATTTCTCCAGGAACTCTTCTTCATTGCAAACCCTTGTCAGTGTACTTAGTTGCTTACGGCAGTGAAAAGGATTTATCTGAAATTAATTACACCTCTGATGTGAACCAACATCCCGCTGCCGTATTACCCTATCTGGAGGAAGCAGGATCGAAAGTGGAAATAGTAACTTGTGCTTCAAGCAAGAGTCACTAAAAGCGATTGACATTGAAATTAGCAATGCCTTAAGCCGACAGTACAATTAATAATTAGAGGACAAGCCCAGGATTTTACTCCAAGGAGTTAACTACAATGCGATACCTCTTCATTTCACTCATTACGGTCGCTATAGCCTTTGTGCTGCTTTTTATTATTCAGAATCCTCGTTTAACTACTGTTTCCTTTTTCTCGGCAAGTATTACTCTCCCTCTTTCATTTTTAGTCTTATTTACTTATATTTGGGGCATCCTCACCGGAGGTGTGGTGGTTTCACTGGTGCGTACTTTAATTCATGGTGCTGCTAAAAATCAAAATTAGTAAAGAAATACTGGAAAAATTGCAAAAGGCTTAGCAATGCCTTGGATGCTGGCTTGGGTCACTTTTGGATGTTTTGGGTAGTTGGTTCTAATTAAGTCTCAGTCTAAATTTACCAATCAGTTCATAGCAATTCCTAAGCGGGTGAGGTACAACATTATCGTTTAGGGAATAGGCAATAGGCAACATTGCTATCATCAGAGATTATTGTGAAGTTTAGGAAATCAGTTTCTCTTCAATCCCATTGGTCAACGTTTCAATCACTTTGACGCGTGCATAATACTTATCGTTAGCGGGAATAATTGTCCAGGGGGCTGCGGTTTCGGTGTGGGCAATCATTTGATTGACTGCCACTTCGTACAAATCCCATTTTTCTCGATTGCGCCAGTCTTCAGCGGTAATTTTGTGTTGCTTAAACGGATCAACTTGGCGTTTCTGAAAACGTTTTAATTGTTCATCAGGATCAATCTGTAACCAAAACTTGAGTAAGATATAGCCTCGATTGACTAACTGGGTTTCAAATTCGTTGATTTCATCATAAGCCTGCTGCCATTCGATTTCACTGGCAAAGCCTTCTACTCGTTCCACTAAAACTCGTCCATACCAACTGCGATCAAAAATGCCAATGGTCCCCGCAGGAGGCAGTTTTCGCCAAAATCGCCAGAGGTAATGATGGGCTTTTTCTTCGTCTGTGGGGGCAGCAAAGGGATGCACTTGATAACTGCGCGGATCAAGGACTTCAGTTAAGCGTTTAATTGCCCCCCCTTTACCAGCTGCATCCCATCCTTCAAACAGGAGTAACACGGGAAGCTTATTTTCATAAATACTGCGCTGCAATTTCCGCAGTTCAATTTGTTGGTGCTTCAGTTGCTTTTTATATTTTTTCTTCGCTAAACTCCGCGTGAGATCAACTTGGGAGAGATAATGGGGAGTTTCTGTGGCTGGAATAATTTCGGGAAGGGAAAGGGGAGGGGCAACGGATTGATGTTCTAATAATAAAGCCAATTGATCCACAATGTGGCTAAGCAATTGCACACGCGCCCAGCGTTTACAGTCTCCAGCAATGAGCGTCCAAGGCACCCAATTGGTATTGGTGTGGCTGATCATCTCTTCTGCCAGCGCAGTATATTCTTTATAGTATTTGTGTTGCTGCCAATCTTCCGGGCGGACGCGCCAGGCGTCAAGGGGATCGTTAGCGTATTTTTTCAGACGTTTTTTCAGTTCTTTTTTGCTGAGATGAATCCAAAACTTTGCAATTCCCACGCGATCGCGCTTTAGTTCTCTTTCAAAGCCATTAATCGCTTCGAGGCGGGGATAAACTTGCTCTGGGGGAACTTTTTGCAGTAAGCGGTCTTCCAAAACATGGGTGTACCAGCTGTGGTAGAACAGTGCAACGTTCCCTCGTGCTGGTAAGCATTGCCAAAAGCGCCACAAAAAGGGATATTTTTCTTCTTCTGGTGTCGGTGCAACAATCGGGTGGAGGGCAAAGCCGCGCGGATCCATACAGGTGGCGAGTTTTTTCACCATCTTGCCTTTCCCGGCTGCTGCCCAACCTTCCAAAACAATAATGAGGGTTAGGCGTTGTTGCCAGCATTTAGTATGCAGCGATCGCAGCTGGTACATGAGAGAATCCATTTTTTCCCGATACTCAGCGCGATCTAAAGAGAGAGATAAATCCAGTCGATTTAACATTAGACAGCAAGGGGTTGACAAATTTTATCTTCTAATTCGGCTTCTTCGTGTGCCATTTTACAGATGCCTTCAGTGACAATATCAGTTACGCTGGTTCCTTTTTCGTACTCTCGTAACCATTGTTGAGCGGTATTCCCGTCCCGTAAAATTTTCTGAATCGGCGAGAGGAAACAGCTAAATCCTTTGGCTTTGGCGATGGGATGCACTTGGCGATAAATCTCTTTGATCCAATCTTCGACAATGATCGGTCGTCCGTCTTGCCAGTGGCGAACTTCGGCAGCTAAGCTTTTACGGGCAACTGCTTGTTCATTTTCATACGCGATCGCCACTAAATCTTCAGCCCGACTCTGGGCGGGTAGCTGACTTTGCTGCAAGGGATCTAAATCTGGCGTCAGTAACATCTGGGTTAAACGGGCTTCCAGAAGCGCCGTCACCGAGAGTAGCGCGATCGGATCAACGATCAAATCACAAATCCGTAACTCCAATCGATTCAAGTGATAAGGACGGTGTTCCCCATTCGGGCGCACCGATAACCAGAGGTGACGAACGTTTTGCATTGTTCCCTGATCCAACTGTTGATTCACCCAGCGAATATGATGGGAATGATCTTCAAATAAAGGCACATAGGAAGGGGTTTGCGGAAACACAGCCCAGCGCGTGGAGTGATACCCTGTGGGTTGACCATCCAGAAAGGGCGAAGAAGCACTGAGTGCCAGGTACAAAGGAGCTTCCAAGCGAATGAGACGACACGCTTGCATCAGTTTTTCGGTATCTTCAAACCCAACATTAATGTGAATGCTTGCCGTAACCACTTTCGTCCCATAAGTCTTTTCAATATACTCATGGTAAGGATTTTGTGGATCCGAGCGATAAAAGCGATCGCTGCCGCCTAACGCTAAAGTGCTACCGGGAATCAGTGTATAATCTCCCTGTTTTTTTAGATAGTGGCGTAACTGCACCCGGGGACGCACTAAGGCACATAAGAGCCGATCATAACAGCACAAAGGAGCCGTTGTATATTCGACATTCCGAGTGTCTGGTTCACGGACAAATCCCTGTAAATCTCTTACAATCCGATCTGAAAGACCGACAATGGTTCCATCCGGTCTGCCCGTGTACATTTCAACTTCAAAGCCTTTGCAGAGTAGCACAATTTTTCCTCGCTCACTGGAACTCAGACTCTATCTTAACGTTTTAACTCGTAGGCTTTCTGAGCAAGCTGAGGCGATTTGCTATCTCTAGTTACATTGAAATAGTTACTAGAATTTGACCTGGCACCAACGATCAAAATCAAGGATTCAAACCACCATATTTTTAAGAGTAGAATCGGCTTGAGTGATATCGACTCCTTGTAAATTGGTTCCTTTCAAATTGGCATCGATGAGAAGAGCATGATACAAATTAGCTTCCTCTAAATTCGCACCCACTAGATTAGCGCTGCTCAAGTTCCCATTGCTCAAATCTGCTGCGACCAAACTCGCACGGCTTAAATTCGCCCCAGCTAAATTTGTATTTTGAAATTGAGCTTCACTGAGAATGGCACCCGAAAAGTTAGCCCCACTTAAGATTCCTGCTCTAAAATTGACTCTCCTTAAATTAGCACCACTGAGATTAGCACCATTTAAGCGAATCCCTGCCAAGTTAGCTTCGCTCGCTCTTACGCCGCTAAAGTTTGCCCCAATTGACTCGGCACTGCTTAAGTTGGCTGCCCTTAAGTCAGCCCCGCTGAGATTGGCACCAATCAGGTTCGCTTCACTAAGATCGGCGTTGGCAAGATTAGCACCACTGAGGTTAGCTCCAACCAAGTTGGCTCCTTTCAAAATAATATTAGGAAGATCAACTCGATAGAGATTAATGCCTGTGAGGTCAATATTTTGGAAATTGCGCTCACCGGCACTGTATTGCTGGAGTAGGTCGTTGCTGTTCATTCGCTTTAACTGAAATATAATACTCTCAAAATTTAGGATCTCGAATCAACTCATTTTTGCCCCCTGAAGCTGACCTTCGGGTAAGATGGCTCCGTTAAGATTAGCTTCTCGTAAATTGGTGCGCCTGAGATTGGCTTCCCTGAGATCGGCTCCTTGTAAGTCAGCGCCATAAAGATTGGCTCCGCGCAAATCTGCGTTTTGCAGGTTAGCTTGCCCTAAATTAGCTCCAGCAAGGAGGGATCCTTGGAGGCTCGCCCCTGAAAAATTAACGTTTGTCATCAGCGTTCCCGTTAAAACGGCTTCGCCGAGATTGGCTTGGGCTAAATTCGCGTCTTGTAAGTTAGCTCCACTTAAGTTAGCAACAATCAAAATTGCACCTTGCAAATCAGCTTGGCTTAAATCCGCCATAACTAAAAAAAGCCCCGCTCAAATTTGCCAGGGGCAAATTTGCTCCTTGTAAATTCGCTCGGATGAAGTTGCTGCCACTTAATTTGGTGTGGGCTAAATTCACACCACTGAGATTGACTTTACTAAAGTCTCTTTTGCCCTGAGCATAACGTCGTAGTAGATCCTCGCGTTCCATACGCCTGACCTCTGTCGTTAGATTGCTACTTTTTGCAAGGTCTTGTCCTTGAAATGAGAGTGGAGAAGTAGAAGATTGAGCGGATTTTAAGCAAGTGATAAGACTTGATAAGCAGCGTTCTGAATTACCTTTACTCTAACCTAGAATCAAAGTAGATTATTTCAGTTGTAAACAAAGTCAACACCAGCGTAACTGAGAGGGTTGGCTTCTATGATTAATTTCCTTCATCCCAAGTCTTTGAATCGTCCTTGGCTCATGGGAACTGCCATTGTTTTGATCGTTGGTTCGCTAGGAACTTATCTCATTGTGTCCCAAATTCAAGGGAATGATCCGTCGCCCGAAACAACAACTGTGGTGAGTGCTCCCCAAGCTGTGACAGCTCTTGGTCGGCTCGAACCCCAAGGAGAAGTAATTAAACTTTCGGTGGCAAATGCCCAAGATAGTCGCGTCAATCAACTCAAAGTTGAAGAAGGCGAGTGGGTAGAAGCCGGACAAATGATCGCGATTTTGCAGGGGTTGGATCAAAAGCAGGCTGAGTTAGACCAAGCCCAGCAGAACGTGAAGATTTATCAAGCTAGACTCGCGCAAGTGGAAGCAGGGGAGGCGAAACTGGCTGAGATTGCAGCGCAAGAAGCTGTGATTAACCAACTGAAGGCACAACTTCGCACCGAAACCCGGGAGCGAGAAGCCGAAATTGCCAGCATTCAAGCGGAGTTACGCAATGCCAAACAAAACTATCAACGATATCAGATGCTGCATCAAGAAGGGGCAGTGGATACAGCTGCCCGTGATGATCGCCGTGAAACCTTTGAAACAACGCAAGCTGCGTTGCAAGAAGCGCAAGCTCATTTAGAAACCACCCGCTTAACGTTGCAAGAACGAATTCGACAAGAGGAAGCGTTACTGAAAACGCTTAAGGAAGTGCGTCCGGTGGATCGGCAAGAAGCCCAAGCAGAACTTGCCCACGCGATCGCGCAAGTGAAACGGATTGAATCAGAATTAGAAGATTTCTATGTCCGAGTGCCCATTGCCGGGCAAATTTTGAAGATTAATACCCGTGTCGGTGAGCAAGTCAATACCAGTGAAGGGATTGTCGAGTTGGGACGAACCAACCAAATGTACGCGATCGCGGAAGTCTATGAAAAGGACACCTCATCACCAGCGATTGGAATTATCTCCGCCTTTTTGGTGCAGATAGTTTAGATGGGGTTACCGTTGGCGTGTTGAGTTTAGAGCCAGAGGCAACTCCTCAGCAAGTCTTAGACCGCCTCCGGGCAAGACTCCCAGCAGAAGTACAAGTGATGACTCGGGAGGAGTATATCGATAATGAGATTGCCTTTTGGTCTTCGGAGCATCCCGCTGGAACCATTTTTAATTTTGGTGCGGTGATGGGGTTTGTGGTTGGGGTAGTCATTGTGAATCAAGTGCTTTATTCCGATGTCAATGATCATCTGGCGGAATACGCCACCTTAAAAGCAATGGGCTATTCCGACCGACGCTTATTACTTGTTGTGTTTCAGGAGGGCATCTTGCTGGCATTATTGGGCTTTTTACCCGGATTTGGGATTTCAGTGGGAATGTATGGCTTATTGGGCAGCCTGACCCGAATTCCCCTGGCAATGAAGTTCGGGGTCGCGTTACAAGTCTTTACCGCAACCCTAGTTATGTGTTTACTGTCTGCCGCGATCGCGATGCGCAAACTCCAATCCGCTGACCCAGCAGATGTGTTCTAGCCATGACCCAACCCATTGTCTCGATTCGTGACCTGAACCATGCCTTTGGTAAGGGAGAGTTACGTAAACCGGTCTTATTTGATCTCGATTTAGATATCTTCCCGGGAGAAATTGTGATTTTAACCGGACCGTCTGGTAGCGGCAAAACTACTCTCTTAACTCTCATTGCTGGCTTACGCTCCATTCAGTCTGGCAAAGTGCAAGTTTTGGGACAAGAATTATTTGGCGCGCGTAAAAAGGAACTGGTACAGATTCGTCGTCAAATTGGGTTTATCTTTCAAGCCCATAACCTGTTAGCCTGTCTCACCGCTCAACAAAATGTGGGGATGTCCCTGCGCCTTCATCCGGAGATTCCTCTCGCTGAACGGAGAGAGCAAGCGATTGCCATCCTCGAAGCCGTGGGGATGGGGGAACGAGTCGATTACTATCCCAATAAATTGTCGGGCGGACAAAAACAACGGGTCGCGATCGCGCGCGCCCTCGTTAGCCAACCGCGTCTCCTCCTCGCCGATGAACCGACTGCCGCCTTAGATAGCAAATCCGGTCGCGATGTGGTTGAAATTATGGAGCAACTGGCGAAAGAGCAAAATTGTACGATCTTACTGGTCACTCACGATAACCGCATCCTTGACATTGCCGATCGGATTATTCACATGGAAGATGGTCGTCTGGCAAGAGATACGGCTTTGGTAAATTAGGGGATTCGTGATTTTTACCAAGATTAAAGCAGCGGGGTCACTTTTCCTCCCACTCCTTGGAGGGGGAAGCTTCCCCCGTCGCTTTCTGTGAGGCGGTGAGCTTTTTGCCTAAGCCGGCGGATTACTGGCAGAAGGGCGACGTTCAATTACCCGATCAATTAAACCGTATTCCATTGATTCGTGAGGTGACATAAAGAAATCGCGCTCTGTGTCTTCTGCAATGCGGTCTAAGGGTTGACCGGTATGTTCGGCTAAGTAGTGGTTCAACTGCTGTTTGAGATAGAGAATTTCTTTCGCTTGAATTTCAATATCTGTGGCTTGACCTTGTGCTCCCCCTAGAGGTTGGTGAATCATAATTCTAGAGTGAGGAAGACTGAGACGCTTTCCTTTTTCTCCCGCACTGAGGAGAAATGCGCCCATACTGGCAGCGAGTCCTAAGCAAATCGTTGAGACATCAGGACGGATTTGGTTCATGGTATCAAAAATCCCGAGTCCTGCACTGACCGACCCGCCGGGAGAATTGATATAGAGATAAATATCTTTTTCTGGGTCTTCTGCTTCTAAGTAAAGCATTTGTGCCACAATCAGGTTCGCAATTTCATCATCAACCTGTTGTCCCAAAAAGACGATTCTCTCCCGCAGTAAACGAGAGTAGATATCAAAGGCGCGTTCTCCGCGACCCGAGGTTTCAATGACGGTAGGGATCATAGATTCAGTTCTTAAGTTGGTGATTATCTTCGGTGACTTAATTGTAACGAAATTCAATCTGGGTCATTTTCGCCTTCATTTTCTTACCAATGACTAAGGACTAACGACTAATGACCAATGATTTACCTTTTTTGCCGCCGTTGATAGCTGCGTTTCAAGCGTCGTAATCCATCCTTTAAATAATCTAGATTCGCTGAATAATTGCCATATCGCCAAGAGACATAAGCTTCAGAAATTTCTCTCACCACTTCCGCTTGGGGGGCTTCTAAGCTAGTATCGACTGTTGCTAAATATTCAAAGGGGGTTTGCGCCGGTTGTTTGGCTATTCCTTGCTGTGCCAATAGTTTCAACATCTGCTGATAAAGTCCTTCTACTGGTGGCAATTGTGCCAGCCATCGCTGATATCGCCAACGTTGAAGTTGTTGCCAACTTAACCAACCGGCAAACGTCACGGCAACAAGACTGCTTAAACCCGCCAATAGTCCGCCCCAGCCTTGAGAAAACAATCGCCACAAGCGGGTAATAATCCCAATTACACTGCCAATTACAACATGCCAAAGATAGTTAAAAACACCTGTAACCGGAGACGGTAGCCAACCGGCAATCCAATTCCAAATTTGACGTAAAACTGTAAACGTTTGTGATTCTTCAATGGAAGGAGGAATCAATTCATGTCCAGGGATGGGATCGAACTGAAACCAGCCATAGTCGGGGAAATAGACTTCTGTTAGGGCAAAGGCATCGGTATTGCGAATCAAATAGAGTCCCGTGAAAGGATTAAAACGACCGGTACTAAATCCAGTGGCAAGACGAGCCGGAATCCCTAAAGAGCGTAACATGATCGTTAGGGTGGTGGAAAAATGATCCGGATATCCCCCTTCCCAATCGAATAAAAAGGCTTCGACTAAATCTTGATCGTCGCTTAAGAAGGGAATATTCGGTTGCAGACGATAGGTTTGTTTCACTGCTTGCGCCAGAAAGAGCACTTTTTCATAAGTGGAGTCGAGCGGTTTTGAAGATTTAGCGAGAAGGGTTTCGGCTTGCTGACGGACTTTTGCTTGGATCGCTGGCGGAACTTGCAGATAAGTTTCTTGGATCGAGTCGGGATAATCGGTGCCAGCAGTGCGCAATTGAGCGCGATCGCGATAACGAACTTCAGAAATAACCGTATATGTCAGTCCTTCTTCTAACGGGATCGGGGATTGAAGTGCACCATGGGGATCAGTGGCAATTTCTCGCGTGGGAAAATAAACATCTTCCGCCATGGGTAAAGCCGGGATTAAATTGGGTAAGTCAGAAATAATGGTGTAAGTTTGGACAATCTCTTCTGTTTCTGCGGCGGTTGCTGGTTCATTTAAACGAAAGCGATACGACCAAGGAGGACGCTTCACGTCAATCGTAGGTTCTTCTTTTTCAATTTTCCAGCCTTGTCCTGTGTAGCGATCAAAAGCAAGCACTTTAATCCAGCCATTGGCTTGGGATCGTAACCGCATCACAACTTTTGGCGTTAATTCACCCCGTAAGTTTTGATTAATTTGATTGCTAAACCCATAGTAAAACTGGTCATCGACGTCTCCGGGACCTTCCACCGGACTGGTTCCGCTACCAACGCCTTTGCCCTCATTGTCCCCTTTACCTTCTTGGACGTATCCCGGATTCGTAATTTGACGGTCATTGTTATCAAAACCTTGATTTTCCAAATTTTTTGGACCACTGACAGGAAAGGTTTGAATTTGATAGCTTGGGAGCCGAGGCATTAATGCAAAAATCAGTAAGCCGAAACTAATGGTCAGTACAAAAAAGACGCCCAAGCGGCGTAAAGGAAGAACTGAGGGGGAAAACAGTGGCTGTCTTGAATTAGGGCTCGCTGTCTCTCGAACAGCCGATAAAGCTAACCCTAAGCGCGATCGGTAATCAAGGATCAAAACGGGTAAACCGATGATCAAGAAAATGACCAACAGTGGGGCAAAGGCTAAGGTTTGGGAGAGGGTTCCGGCTACCCCCAACAAAATTAACCCGATCACCATCGAGTAACCTAAATCTTTACGACGGGGTACATCAAAACTGTGTAAAACTTGTAATTGAATGAGGAGTTCTGCTAAAACGAGACGGGTATCATTGAGACTGCCAATTAAGTTGCGGAAGAAAGAGGCAAGGGCAAATAACATTCCGATCGCGATCAGAAATTTAATCGCAAGGTTACCCTTGTGTCGTTGTTGCCAACTCCAAAAGCCACCGACAAAACTAATGGGAATTGTCCACAGGCTAAAACTGGTTTGTGCTGCTAGATCAGTCGCAATAATCCCAATGGCAACTAAAAGTTGGACCAAAATTCTGAGCGCAATCGATTCTTCAGGTGGCGTTGAAGGGGGTGCTTTTAACTGTTCTCGAATGGGCTGAAAAAGAGAAAATTGCTCCTGCGTTTTGCGAGAAGAAGTGGACATGATAGCAATAGAGATTAATCGGAGTTAAGGAATCATCAAAACCAATGAATATTGATCAACAATTGGAACAATTGATTGCAGAAGCCCCAACGGAACGGGGAATGCCGAAAGTGATGGAGTACGCGATCGCGCCCATTTTAAAAGTCATTGCCCAACAGCTCCAACATCACGATTATTATATCTTGCAAAACACAAAAGAAAATTGGCAAGTAACAACACTCCGTCATCGGCAAGATCAAAATTTAACGAAACGGGTTATTTATGGCTTCCCCACCCTTGAAGATGCGAGAACCTTTGCTCAGCATAGTGACGATCCTGAATTGATGGCGCTACCTGTTCCGATCACGCACATCCTCTTTGAACTATTAGCCTTTGACCAAGTCGATAGCGTGATCTTTTTTGATCACTCAGGCAATTACGACAATGGAACTGAGATTCCGAAAGAAAAACTACAACAATCAATTCGAGAAAAACTCCAACAACTAAAAGCTAAAACCGAACAACCCCCAGCCAATTTTGCTTAATTTCTTTATTTAGAGTTCAGTATGAAACGATTCAATATCAATGAAACTTATCCTTGTCCAGTTTGTCGTTCTGGTGAAGTCAGCGCTCTTCCCATGATGGAAGATACCTTTTCCTGTCAATTTTGTCAGCATTTGTTTCAAGCTGATTTTTCTCAACAGTTATTAAAAATGATGGATAGCGAAATTCCTTTAAGTTGGTATTGGAATGGGAAACGGTGGAGTAGTCCGCAACGAAAAGGAATTGAGATCGGTTGGGAATACGCGATCGCAGCCGTTCTGTTTCTTGTGCTTCCTCCTCTCATTGTGGGCACGGGGGCTTATCTTTTTCCACCTGTTCCCGGAACCCCTCTGGCTTGGTTACCGACAGCCTGGACGCTTCTGACATTACTCACTCATCTGGGAATTTTACTGTGGCTGATCACTGAATACTATCAGTTTCCAGTGGTAATGTATTTACGAGCCGTTATCCGACAACGCCTCCGCACTTAAACTTGAGGTGTCATATCTTTCTAAACGTTGCTCGAATTGACATTGGAAGAGGCAACTAAACTGGAAAATAAGTTTTCTCCAGAAAAACGAATCACATCATTGCAGGGTAAACCGGTTTCTTGGGTGACCCGTTCTATTTCCTGTTTTGCACTCTCATCATCAAGGTGAAATGTATTTAAAGCAATTCCACTGACCTTAACTTCCCCAAAGATGCCAACCCCACTGGCAAGTTTCTCATACAATTCAATAATCTCTGAGAGAGGAGGAATTTTGAGATCGGGAAAGTTTCTAATTTCAGTTTGTCCAGCACGATGGACTAAAATTAAGTCTGTGGGCTGACTTCCGCGTAAGAGCGGTAAGACAGCAGTTGAACCTGGATGAAGCAGTGACCCTTGCCCTTCCACAAATAAGAAATCATAATCGGTATCTCCTGCTTCTAAGACCAGTTTTTCCACAGCACCCGCAGCAAAATCAACCCGAATCGCATCTAAGGGGATGCCACTGCCACTTAACATCATGCCTCCTTGTCCCGTTGCTAAAAATTTAGCGCGATACCCTTGTTGTTGAGCGATTTTTACAAGTTCCAAACTGGTGGACATCTTACCGATTGACATATCGGTTCCGACACTCAGGATTCTTTTACAGGACAAAAATCGCGCTTTACCACTAGCAATCCCTAAGCCGGTGGGTTCTTCCCGCACATCCCACAACCATTGACCCGATTGTAAAACGAGATTGTCTTCAGCAAAAAGCGAACGGATTGGGGTGTGCAGCCCATTAACGACAGATAAACCTGCTTGCACCGCTTGTTTAATTTCCTCTTGCCAAGCGGGAGGGAGTTGCCCACCAGAAGGGGCAATGCCAATCAGTAAAACATCAGGATGATAGGCAAGGGCAGCGGTTACATTTTCCACGATGGGAATGTCGCGCTCAATTCCTCTGAGACGGGCTAAAGATTCGCCAACACATTGTTGATCAATCACTGCCGCGATCGCGGCCTCGCTATATCGTAAAAAAGTTAAGCCCGTTTTACCCTGTTCTCCACGAATGCCTTCATGGAGTAAAATTGCCACCCGATGTTGTGCTGTTAACTTCATGATAAGTGAGTCCCAGTCCTGGTGAAGCGTTGGGTTGTAAATATCCCTTGTTTAAAACGGCCCCGCGAAACGGATCATCTTTAAGGTTGAGATGACTATCCAAGTCTAGATAATCGGCGAGACTGCCCAGATGAGCCATTGCCGTATTCGCGATCGCGCTGTCGGAGTAACACCCGTACATTACTTGTAACCCACAAGCTTGAGCGGTGTAAACCATTTTTAAGACTTCGGTGAGGCTACCAGCTTTCATCAGTTTAATGTTAATACCGTGAATCTTTAAGGCAGCCAGTCGGGGAATATCTTGACTGGTGAAGCAACTTTCATCAGCAAAAATCGGTAACGGCGAGTTCTCTGACAACATTGGCAGTTTTTCATCTGCTGCTACCGGCAAGGGTTGTTCAATATAAGCCACATTATAGTTGGCTAACCAGTGACTCATGGTAATGGCATCTTCTAAACTCCATCCGCCATTGGCATCAATGGTAAATTCTGCATCCGGTGCATTTTGCTGTAGGGTTTGGAATAGCATTTGATCCGCTGCTAACCCCTGTGGGCTACCCAATTTAACTTTAATTCGTTTTCCCCCCGTGAGGCTTTGCCAGTTTTCTAACCGTTTTTTCCCATCTTCTGGAGAACTAATTCCGATCGTGACCGAAATCGGGACCGTTGCACTTAAATCCAGTCCTAAAATTTGCCAAACGGGAAGTCCAGTGCGTTTCCCCAGCCAGTCATAACAGGCAACGTCAATGGCAGCACGGAGTGCCGAAGAAATGTTAGCAGTTTTGAGTTGAGATTGAATGCGCGATCGCGCTAACGGAGTCAGTTGTTCTAATTGGGGAATAACCGCTTGTAATTGTTCCTGTAAGCCCTCAGTTGGTTGTCCCACGCCACCGCCAATGGAAAAGGGAACCGCTTCTCCCCAACCGGCGATGCCTTCATCTTCAACTCTGACCCACAAATTAGTTGTTGCGGTCGTTGTCCCTCGGGAAATGGTTAAAGGGAAGCGTTTTTGGACGGTAAAGGGATCGGCAGTCAGCTTCATTTATAAATTTTTTGTTATATATCTTTACAAAAGTTAATTTTTTAGTTACACTATCTAGTAAGCTGTATTAGAAATAAGGATTAAATTAATGACTACAGGAAAAGGCTCTATTGTTGATGATCAGGGTAAGATGAACAACTTTGCCGTAGAACCTGATATTTATGTGCAGGAAGAATCCCGCGCTGGTTTTACCGCTTATGCCGAACGCCTCAACGGTCGCTTAGCGATGATTGGTTTTGTCTCTTTACTCATTCTAGAAATTGCGACCGGACATGGACTATTCGGTCAATTTTAGTCAATTTTCTATTATTAATTGAAAAACAGTGGTGTTGGCACAACTAACACCACTTTTGCCTTCAACTAATTTTGTAAATCACCGCACCATCATCCGAGCGATTATCAATCGCCAGCAAATTCTTTCGCATTAAATATTCAACACGAGCTTCAATTTTTTCATATTCCTCATCAACTTCCAGAAAAATTTCCGCCAAGGTTGCCCCCGCATATTCCTTACAAGTTCTTAAAATAGCGCGATCAATATCTTTTTCCGCTAGTGGCTTCTTGGTTTTCCCTTCTAAGTTCGCTTGAGGCGTTTCACTTTTTGGTAAATTAACAACAATACTTTCTGGGGTTTGGTAAAAACTTGCTTGGTTGGGTTGATAACCGTAAAGGGCTTTAATTTTCAAATTTTCTTCATCAATCATGCCAGGAATTAAAAACAAGTCAATAAATTGACCAATCCCAAAAAAACCCAGCGTGATCAAATAGAAAAATCCCGAAAAGTATCGTCTGGCGTATAAGCGGTGAATTCCACAAACGGATAAAAAGCAAAAACACCACAAAGCATACGCTGTCGGATAACTTCTTTGGGGGACAATTTTACCGGACATTTCTTTCCACTCCCAAGGTTTCCAGTCTAAGTTTTCGGATTTGGCGAGTTATTACCCTGTCTCAAATGCTGTCTGAGGAGACTTAAATTTTAATCTTAAAACAGCTTAATTGGTGGAGAACTGCAATTAGAGTCACTCTGCCTTATTTTCATCTTAGCGTAGTGCCAGCTTTGCCTGATGAACCCGAACGGTGAAGCATAGTTGACTTTATTGCCTCGATTAGCCTTATTTAAGTTACTTTTGTAGAATATTATTGGGGAAGTTTGGGAAAAGACGAGACGCTTCGATTCTTCCTTGAGGGGCATAAATTGTCAAATTTCCTTCATCATCACACAGCCAAACTTCGTTTGCCCCTTTCGCTAAATAAAGGTCAATTTTTTCTGACATTTCTCGTTCAGAATTAGAGGGAGAAAGAATTTCTACACAAATTTCGGGGGCAACCGGTAGAGGTGTCATTTCTCCATATTCTGCAAAAAATTTTCGAGAACTCCAAGCAACATCAGCTACTTTTACGCCTTTTCTCGTATCAATTGAACATTCTAGGTAAATTTCTCCTTGTTGATTTTGTTCTCTGAATAAAAAACTGAGTTGAACTTGTAGCCTGCCCTGACGATTAGACGCGGGACTCATTTCAATTTTGCCATATTCATTCAGCTCGATTTTAAATGGCAAATCTTGTAAGCTGGGATGTTCTATTACTTCTTGCCATTTCATGGGATTCTCCTTTTTTCAAACTAAAGCAGTCGAAAAATAAAAGGATAACGATAAGCTTTATAAGGATTTGTGAGCACTTGCAGGATGCCAATAATTGGCATAACAATACTAACAATACCCAAAATCCCTAATAACAGCCATCCAATTAATAAAAGTGTCAAAATACCAAAGATTACGCCATAGATCCAAAGATTAATATGAAAATTGAGAGCTTCTCTAGCATTTTCTTTAGTCACCTCATCATCTGAGACAAAAAGAATCACAATTGGAATTCCAATGGCAACCACTAAGGCACTAAAAAAAATCGAGCCATGAGCGAGTGCAGAAAGAAGTTTGCGCTGATCAATATCTTCAGCCATAATGCTTATTTAAACGACGGTAAACAGTAACAAGACCTTGATTATCTCCCACATTTCCGGGGAATAATACGACGGGCAGTTGAGGAAATTGGGGATGGCTTTGCGGCGTCCGAACCAACGAACAACCCGGCAGAATTTGTCCGAGGAGTCGTGCTGATTGTAGGTTTAAACCATCACTGAGAACATCATTGGAGGTAATTCCTCCTTTACTAATGAGAAAGCTAATATTGTGAGGCAGTCGCCGGACAAGATCCATTAAAAAGGAAGAAACTTTCACCCCAAAGTCGAGACGCTCTTGAGTATTATTGAATTGCAATTCTTCGCGACTGGTATAAATAACCGGGGTTTGATTTTGTTCATGAGTCGCTTTAATTTCATGCAAGGTTTCGGTTAATTGGTCATCTCTGGTTTGAGGAGAATCCCGTAAACGCCGGACATCAACTTCAATCCCCGTCACAGTTGGTTCTTCTAAAAGAGCATAAAGTTGAGCGGTTGATTTCTGAACATGAGAACCGACGAGAACGACTCCCGGCTTGGGCGTAGCGTCATATTTTCCCATTTCTTCCGCAGGAATGGGTTGTTGACCCAGTTGTGCCAGAGAAGTTAATAAACTTGCTGCACTCCGGAATAAGAAGCGTTTTCCAGTGTGGGTTGCAGCCAGGACATCAGAGGCAAATTGATCTAAATCGCTTTGCTTTTCTGCATCTACCGCAACACATTGATTATTTTTCAGTTGCAACAAGCGCTCTTTATTTGATCCTTGGCGAATATCAGTGATAGTAAAGCATTCTACTTGTTCCGCTTTAATCTTGCCATTGGTTTTCTCCTCAACATAGTCGGGAAGATAGCTGTGAGAGTAGCCAAAAACGGAGTCCTTGGCAAATTCCGTTTCATGAACCGGCGTTTCTCCCTCCTCAGAAACAATGTAGTGAATGTTATCTCGGGTAATGCGTCCCCCTTCAAAAAAAGCAGGGGTGAGAAAGTGGGCATCAAAGGGACCTAATTCTTCAGCAATGACATCGGTTTCGAGGGGATAATGTCCGCGGAGAGTAGAGTCGGACCGACTGACGACTAAAAAGTCAGTAATATTTTCTGCTGCTAAGGCACTTTTGAGATTGTGACACACTTCTCGCGTCCGTTGCGCAGCGTTTTCCGGAGATAAAGCGCGAGTATTCGTTAGGACAAAGAAAATGGAAACTTCATCTTGCAGCCCCAAGCGTAGGGTTTCCACATCCCACTGCATCAGTAATAAACAGCTGTGTACGGTTTGAGAACCAGTCGGATCATCATCAAGGACAATAATTTTTGATTGCGTGGTCATGGCTTCTTGTTCATGGCAATACCATTACCAGACTAACTTGTTACATAACGCTGATAAAGTTTTTGCACAGTTTTTAACACTTTATCCAAGGAAGAGATGTTGGCTGGGTCATATTGCTGAACTTGCGTCAGCAGTTTTGCTTCTTCACTTGCCATTTCGCCATCACTATAAATCAATCCGCTGATGGCTTCGATCAAATCTTCATATTGTTGTTGACTGGGAGAACCGCCAAAATATTCTTCTAACCAACGATAACATTCTTCTGGCTGCACCGTTTTCAGTTCATAAAGTAAAGCACGAATTTCGGGATCATTGGCTAATTCATGTTTTTCTGCGGTTTTGATCAGATATTGACGTTCTTCCGGTTGAAATTTGCCATCAATCCAAGCGGCACCAATTAAAATTTTCAACAAATGTTTGGAAGCATTCAGTTCTGGTTTCATGGTGATAAATTTTGGTTAAGACCAAACTGTGTTATCCTCCCTGATTTTAACGGAGTTAGTCCTTAGAGAAGGAAATTTGCTTTACAAAGTGTTTTGCTTGAGCTGCCAAGGCTAATCAGTCCTGGATATACAACTCATCCGATCAATCGGCTCTTTGGATAATGGGCAAGGGGGAATTGGCCCCCTTGATTTGTCTAAGTTTCCCCAATTCCCCCTTTCTTCTATAAAAGACTGAAATTAATTATCAAAGTCTTCATCGGTGGCAGGTGTTGCCCCAGAAACCGTTACTAAG
>CAZAYV010000014.1:0-38944 GCA_964489465.1 uncultured Dactylococcopsis sp.
ACTTCGATGGTGAAATCCACGTGGCCCGGGGTATCGATAATATTAATTTTGTTATCGAGCCAGCTGGTACTAATTGCTGCTGCAGTAATGGTGATGCCTCGTTCTCTTTCTTGAGACATCCAATCCATAACCGCATTTCCATCATGAACTTCCCCCAGTTTATGCGCAACCCCTGAGTAATATAAGATGCGTTCGGTTGTCGTTGTTTTCCCGGCATCAATATGGGCAGCGATTCCGATATTGCGGACTCGTTCTAGGGGAATAGTACGTGCCATAGCGACCTCCTTATTTGAGCAGTGCTGCTTTTTATATACATTTTTTGGCTGTTTACAATTTTATAACTTTTTTTACATTTCCACCGCCCGTCAAGCATTTCCACTGCTGTTTTACCTTTAGTAGCGGTAGTGAGCAAAGGCTTTGTTGGCTTCTGCCATTTTATGGGTTTCTTCCCGTTTGCGAATGGTACTACCCGTTTCATTTGCCGCATCAATAATTTCATTGGCAAACCGAATCGCCATGGTTTTGCCAGAACGACTGCGACTATACTGAGATAACCAACGCAAAGCAAGGCTAGTTCCCCTTTCCGGGCGCACTTCCATCGGTACTTGATAGGTAGCACCACCGACCCGTCTGGCTTTAACTTGTACCAGTGGCGTTACATTACGTACCGCTTGCTCAAAGGTTTCTAGAGGATCACTATTGGTTTTTTCTTCTACGAGCTTAAAGGCATCGTATAAGATTCGTGAGGCAACTGATTTTTTCCCATCCATCATTAAGCGCCGAATCATCATACTCACAAGACGGCTATTATAGACTGGATCGGGAGGAACTGGGCTTTTTTTGACGTTACTCCGACGAGACATAAGCGAGCTTCCTAAAATTTAGCTTATTCTTTTGGGCGTTTGGTTCCATATTTGGAACGTCCTTGACGACGATCTTTGACTCCTGTCGTATCGAGAGTTCCCCGAACAATGTGATAGCGAACTCCGGGCAAATCTTTAACCCGTCCGCCACGAATGAGAACGACTGAATGTTCTTGTAGGTTGTGACCAATCCCTGGAATGTAGGCCGTCACTTCATATCCAGAGGTCAGGCGGACCCTTGCGACTTTGCGCAAGGCGGAGTTGGGTTTTTTGGGCGTTGCGGTATAAACCCGCGTACACACTCCTCGCCGTTGTGGACACTGTTTCAGAGCTGGCGATTTCGTTTTTTGCGTTAATTTTGACCGTTCTTTGCGAATGAGTTGTTGGATTGTGGGCATGAGTGAGCCTTGGACAATTCCTGATTTAATGCTATATTTACTGTCGTCTATTTTTGAGTCAACAGCACCCCATTGTATCCCTCTTTTTGGAAAACTGTCAAGCTCTGCTATCGGCAGATTGGCAGGGATCAAGTTTCTTGAAGGTTAAAATTGAGTAGCCCAATTCAATGACTGCCTTGCTAATTGTATAATATGACACAGCAATTCCCGATCTTAGTTGCTGTTTAGCAATCAGCCCATAAAAAAACTCCTGATCTCAGGAGTGGTCATCATAATTGATCGAAATTAAGCAAATCAAGTGTTAGTCTTTGACAATAATTTGTCCTGCCATTCCTGCAGCACGGTGAGGTTGACAGTAGTAGGGATAAATCCCATAGGGCATATCTTTAGAAAAAGTGGTTTGTTGACGCTCCAACCTCTAAAGAGAGTTGGTTTTACCGCGACCTTCTATAAGAGTTTTTGGTGAGAGATTTGCTGAGCAAGGGCTTTATCGCTTGGTTATCATTATTGACGTGATAGCTGTTGAAAGCTGCTGAGTGCCAGTTCAGACAATCAAAAACCAAATTAATTCTATAATACGAATGTCAATTAATAACTACATAGTTAGTTAGAGATTTGATCAAGTGAAGAAAAAACTTGAAATAAATCGCAAGCAGATTATTTTTAGGTTGAAGCTTTAAAATCAAACAACCTCTCCCCTAAGGAGAGAGGAAGATTTAGAGTCCGATCAAATGAGATTAACCGAGTGCTTCAGCTCCGGCAACAACCTCTAAAATTTCTTGGGTAATGGCAGCTTGACGGGCTTTGTTATAAGACAAGGTCAAAGTTTTAATTAATTCAGTTGCGTTATCACTCGCGTTGTTCATGGCGGTCATCCGTGATGCTAGCTCACTGGCAGCTGATTCTTGCAAGGCTCGCAATAACTGATTATTCAGATAGAGGGGTAAAAGAGCATCCAGGATTTGAACCGGATCCTGTTCAAATAACATGTCCCGAGGATAGGTTTGGGTCCGGGTTTCGCTCTCAATTTTTTCCCGTTCTACCTGAAAGTCTCCTCCTTTGGTCGTTAGACGGAAAATTTCGTCATCGGAGACTTCCAAGCCTTGCGGATCCAAGGGGAGTAAAGTTTGAACAACCGGACGAGAACTAATTAAAGAAACAAATTTTGTATAAATTAGTTCGACGCGATCAACGGTTTCTGATAAGAACAAGGAAAGAAGTTCGTCAGCAATAGTGGACGCTTCTTCTGCGGTAGGAATTTGTTCCAAGTTAGTGTAAGTCCCCTCAACAGGCGCCTGACGACGTTGGAAAAACTGACTGGCTTTACTGCCCACTAAGATGTATTTATAGTCAATGCCTTCGGCTTCTAATTCCTGCGCCCGTTGCCGAGCCCGCTTAATGACGTTGGCATTGTAGGCACCACACAAGCCGCGATCGCCAGAAACAACGAGTAAGCCTACTGATTTGACTTCGCGGTTATCCAGTAGGGGTAAATCAACATCTTCAAAACGAAGACGGCTTTGCAGGTTATACAAGACTTGTGCCAAACGATCAGCAAACGGACGGGTGGAACTCACTTGTTCTTGCGCCCGTCGCACTTTTGCGGCGGCAACGAGGCGCATGGCTTCCGTAATTTTACGCGTATTTTTAACTGAATTAATGCGATCGCGAATTTCTTTTAAGTTTGCCATAATTTTTTCTTTTAATCCTCTGATCGGTAGAGGGGGAGAGAGGGTGAAGGGGAATGAGGGAAAAAAGGAGGACCTTTGATTTAATCTCCTGATCGCCCTGTTACCGGATCCCCTTGTCTCCTCCTCATGAAAACTTACATGGAGGCTTTGAAGGTTTCTTTGTACTCAGAAATCGCTTCTTTGAGCAGATTTTCTGCTTTTTCTACCAGTTTCTTCTCGGAACGAATCACTTCTGCAAACTCAGGCTTGCTATTAGTCACGTATTCCCGCAACCCTTGGACAAAGTCAGTCACTTTTTCCACAGGGAGATCGTCGAGATAACCATTAATTCCGGAATAAACCACTGCAATTTGTTCGCTAACCGACAAAGGAGAGTTCTGAGGCTGTTTGAGCATTTCCCGTAACCGTTGACCGCGGGCCAGTTGTTTCTGGGTCGCTTGGTCTAAGTCAGAGGCAAACTGAGCAAATGCTTCGAGTTCAGCAAACTGCGCTAGTTCTAGCTTCAGTTTACCTGCAACTTGCTTCATTGCTTTGATTTGCGCTGAAGATCCCACACGGGAAACGGAAATTCCCACATTAATGGCTGGACGGAAACCAGAGTTGAATAAGTCTGAAGACAAGAAAATCTGTCCGTCAGTAATCGAAATCACATTCGTGGGAATGTACGCCGAAACGTCACCCGCTTGAGTTTCAATGATGGGCAGTGCGGTCATACTGCCTTCCCCCAACTCTTCGTTGAGTTTTGCTGCCCGTTCTAACAAGCGGGAGTGGAGATAGAAAACGTCTCCGGGATACGCTTCCCGACCGGGCGGACGGCGGAGGAGAAGCGACAATTGACGGTAGGCTTGTGCTTGCTTGGTTAAGTCATCGTAAATGACCAAGGTTGCCTTCCCTTGATACATAAAGTGCTCCGCGATCGCGGCACCGGCGTAAGGGGCAAGATATTGGAGCGTCGCCGGGTCACTGGCGTTGGCGGCAACAATAACTGTGTAGTCTAAAGCTCCTCGTTCTTCGAGGGTACTGGCTACCTGAGCAACGGTCGAGGCTTTTTGCCCGATCGCGACATAGACACAAATCACATCTTCACTTTTCTGGTTAATGATCGTGTCAATGGCAACTGCCGTTTTTCCCGTTTGACGGTCACCAATAATTAACTCCCGTTGTCCGCGACCAATAGGAATCATCCCGTCAATGGCAGTAATCCCGGTTTGCATGGGTTCATAAACCGACTTCCGTTCAATAATCCCGGGAGCCATGGATTCTAGTAAGCGATTAGAATCCGCCTTAATTTCACCCTTGCCATCAATGGGACGGGCTAAAGAGTCAACAATGCGGCCTTTTAGAGCCTCTCCCACGGGAATGGAAGCAATTTTGCCAGTGGCTTTCACGGAGCTTCCCTCGTGAATCCCACGACCACTACCCATTAATACTGCACCCACATTATCTTCTTCTAAGTTGAGGGCAATGCCAATCGTTCCTTCTTCAAATTCAACGAGTTCCCCCGCCATGACCTTATCTAAGCCATAGATCCGGGCAATGCCATCACCGACTTGCAGAACCGTTCCCACATTAGAAACCTGAACGCTTTGGTCATAGCTTTCAATCTGTTGGCGAATAATGCTGCTAATTTCATCGGGCTTGATGCTAACCATGGTTAATTATCCCTTACTCTGTCATCAATTTTTTTTGTTATGAAGTTGCCGTTTCTAGGCTTAAACCAATGCGGCGCAGTTGTCCTCTCAGGCTGGCATCAAGGACTTGCGAACCCACTTTAATCACGACCCCGCCAATTAAATTGGGGTCAAGGGTGGTTTCAATTTCCACATCATTGGCATTTGTCATTGCTTTGACCTGTTCTGTCACGCGATCGCGCTGTTCTGGGGTCAACTCCGTTACCGAAGTCACTTCAGCGAGAACAGTCGAGGTCCGTTCACGCACTAGAGCCAAAAATTGCTCCAAAATGCCAGTTAAGAAAGGCGTCCGTTTTTTGTCAATGAGCAACTGTAAAAAGTTCACCATATACTGATGTAACCCTTCTCCGGTTACTTGTCGCAACACCGCCTTCTTGTCGTCTATTTTAATCACCGGACTAGCTAGAAACTGTTGCAACTCCTGTGACTCTTTTAACACTGAGACCAACTCTTTGGCATCATTGCCAAATCGTTCGACCAAATTTTGAGAGTCCGCTAAAGACATCAACGCCTCAGCATAAGGCTCAACAATTTCTGCACTCATCAAAGTATTTTCTCTCATCTCCCTCCTCCTAATTGAGCTAGGGAGCGGTCAATTAACTTCGTTTGCGCGGATTGATCCAACTGACTTTTCAGTTCCGATTCGACTTTTTCTAACGCTAAGCGAGCAATATATTGTTTAATTTCCGCAACGGCTCGCTCTCGTTCTGCGTCTAAATCTTGAACCGCTGCCTCTTTGATCCGCTCCACTTCTCTAGCGTTTTCCGCTAAAATCCGTTCTTTTGCTTTTTGAGCACTCGCTTGGGCTGATTGACGAATATTCTCAACTTCTTTTTGGGCTTCGGCCAATTTGCGCTCTGCTTCTTTGAGCTCAGCAGTGGCTTTTTGCGCTCGCTTTTCCGCATCGGTAATATCTTCCTCAATTTGAGAACGACGTTCCGAGAGATTATTGCCCAAAAATTTACGACCAAAGAAAAATAAAATTGCGATAATAATCGCTAAATTAATAATGTTGGTCTCAAGAAGATCAAAATTCAGTCCAAAGCCTTCCTCTGCAGCTTCGGTTGCTTCTGCGAGGAAGTAAGAAAACATCCCCATCATCGCCATTTATCCTTATAATTTACATAAATCACATCTTTTTATCGGCTGGAGTTGTAAAACTAGCGTTTCACTAAATCTGTACCGACTAACTTGTCCAAAATTTGCCGAGAGAGGGTATCCACTTGAGATTCGAGGGACTGGAGCGCCTCTTGTTTTTGTGCTGTAATTTCCGCTGTCGCTTTTTCACGTTGAGCTTGCACCTCTTGTTGCGCTTCAGCAATGTTTTTTGACGCTTGTTCTTGAGCCTCTGCTTGCGCTTGGGCAATAATTTCTTGAGACTCGCGCCGGACATCTTTTAACTGTTCCTCAAATTTTTGAGCCAGTTCTTCCGATTTTTTCGCATTTTCTTTCGCTTCATTCAAGTTTTTGCGAATATATTCAGCACGCTCATCCAGCACCCGCATCAAAGGTTTATAGAACAAAACGTTCAAGAGGGCGACCAAAACCAAGAATTGAACCGCCATCAAAGGTAAGGTCAAGTCAAAATCAAACAGTCCCCCTTCCTTTGTGGTTTCTACCGCTTCGGCTGCCAGTAAAATCATCCAATTTGTCATTTTTAGGTGGTGCTTGTCGTTTACTCCAACATCAGGTGGCTTGAGGATGGGAAGCTCCCACCCTCGAAATTTATGGAATTTACGCGAAGGGGTTAGCAAACAGTAAAACCAGTGCTACCACCAAACCGTAAATGGTTAACGCTTCCATAAAGGCTAAAGACAGGAGTAACGTACCACGAATTTTGCCTTCTGCTTCAGGTTGACGGGCAATTCCTTCTAAAGCCTGACCTGAAGCGTTGCCTTGTCCTAAACCCGGACCAATCGCTGCTAAACCAACAGCGAGAGCAGCAGCAATAACAGAAGCAGCAGCAGTTAAAGAATCCATAGTTTTTTTCCTCGTTAATTAATTTTGATCTGAATTTGATTGAAAATCGATTCAATGACAAGTGTCAAGTGAAAAATCCGTAAAAACGGATACTAACAGCATTGTCATGAAATGGCAATTTAAGCAAGTATTTTGAACCGATTGCTTATTCTTCTTCCCCATGTTCGAGAGACTCACCAATGTAAGCTCCCGCCAAAGTAGCAAAAATTAAAGCCTGAATCGCGCTGGTAAAGAGTCCCAATGCCATTACAGGCAAAGGAACAAATAAAGGAACCAGTAACACTAATACGGCAACCACCAACTCATCCGCAAGAATATTACCAAAAAGTCGGAAACTCAACGAGAGCGGCTTGGTAAAGTCTTCCAAAATGTTAATGGGTAACAGAATTGGTGTGGGTTCGATGTACTTTTTAAAGTAGCCGAGTCCCCGTTTACTAATCCCCGCATAGAAGTAGGCTAGAGAGGTTAATAATGCAAGGGCAACCGTTGTATTGATATCGTTGGTCGGAGCCGCTAACTCGCTACTCGGAATTTCAATCACTTTCCAAGGAACGAGTGCCCCTGACCAGTTGGAAACAAAGATAAATAAGAACAATGTTCCGACGAACGGTACCCAGGGGCGATATTCTTTCTCACCAATTTGGGTTTTGGCAATATCCCGAACAAAGTCTAAGGCATATTCGAGAAAGTTTTGGATGCCACTGGGAATTCGCTCAAGGTTACGCGTGCCAATAAAACTGGCAATGAGTAACAGGGCAATTACCACCCAGGAGGTTAGAAAAACCTGCCCGTGAACGGTGTAATTCCCAATTTCCCAGTAAAAGTGTTCCCCAACTTCTAGTTCAGCGAGGGGGAAAGCAGGGATGACGTTTAAACCGTCTAGCAAGGTCATGGAGCAATTTTCCCCGTGATGAATCGAACAAGATAGCGTTTACGTCGATGCTGACGTTATTCCTGTTTGGGGAACAGGGTTGTTTGCACGACGTAAATCACGATGGCTGCTTTGTAGGTCATAAACCCCAAAAAGACGGGTAGGATCGCCAGACGTTGCAGTTGACTGGCAAGAATAATTACTGCCACAAAAATAGCAAGGCGACCACTGCCAAATCCCAGACGCCCTTGTTGTCCCCCTAACCCTTCAATATCTCGCGCTAAGCGCCGAAAATAAAGGAGTCCGGCTAGAGCGCCCAATAAGTAATTGAGGGCGGTTTGTCCAGAGTAGGCGACCCAAACTGACACAACAATTACCCCAGTCAGCACCAACATCACTAAATACAAGTTGCGTTGGAGTTGATAATACTCCGTCATTCCTCGGTCAGAAGCATTGACTTCTGAAGAAGATTCGGGAGCAGTGCTTTCGATTGTGTCTGAGGGTGAGGTTTGTGAACTCACGGTGTTTATCCTTGGTTCAAGTTGAGATTGATGACGTTACTTAAACGAGCCACGAGAAATCATATCACGGTGTAGTAACAATTCTTTAATATTTTCCGAATTTAGTGAGAGGGGTTCGGCGTCAGGAGAATTAGTTTCTGCTGATGCAGCGATCGCGCGGTTTCTAAATTCCCACCAGTTTCCGCTAAAATTGTGCCCAACGTCTGCTGTAGTCCTGAATTTTGGTCGATGGCTTGCAAGAGCTTCAATGCATCTTCCGAGAGGCTTACCAGCTCGTAATTAGCATTAAACAAACTCTGACTGGGCCACCCTTCCAGACAGGGATGACGTTCGGGAATAGCATTTAAAAAGTCAGCATCTGCTGACCAATCCCATTGCGGCAGGGGCGGTTTTGATAAGAAAAACTCATAGTGTGTCACGTCTGGATCAAGTAATTCTATGAGTCGATAGCGATCGCGCTTGCTCAAATTCTGTGCTCTTGCTAAAGCGTCGGGGGCTCCCTCGAGTAACCGTTCCAGTTGCCAAAATTCCGGGTTAGAGAAGCCGACAAAATCCAGTCCCGATGTATCAATTAAATCAAAGAGGGTAGGAATATTGTAGTCAATTTCCTGGGGATGGACATACATATCGGCAAAGCAAGCATCCCGTTGATTCTCTAATGCCCACCGTTCTTTTTCTCGTTTAACAATGCGGTTATTATCGGGAAGGCTCTGCAAGAGCTGACGCCCGATCTTGACTCCCTCTTGGTAATTTTCTGGCTGCAGAAGCGCGATCGCGTTTTGCATTAACCGCACTTCCCAACGTCCCAACTCCCCATAAACAAAAATATGGAAAATCCCCCCGGGAGCCAGTTTTTCCGCTAACGCCTTCAGTCCCGCCATCGGATCAGGAAGATGATGCAAAACCCCCACACAATTAATCATCTCAAACTGACCGTCTAATTGGTGAGCCTCTTCCACATTCATTTGTTGGAACGCGACGCGAGTCGCCCCACTACGCTGACATCGTTCTCTAGCAACGTCTAACGCCGATTCGCTAATGTCAATTCCGATGACTGACGCTTCCGGATTTAAATGAACTAAATATTCGGTTCCCACGCCTGTGCCACAGCCAGCATCTAAAATACGGATATTTTGCTGTGCTGGCTTAATTCCTGTACAGAAATCATAGGCAGCGGTCCAATTCCAACGCCAATTGTAACCCGGGGGCGGTTCATCCAGTAAGGGTTCAGGGGGAAAAGGATAAGCATTATAGAGATTGGCAACAGCGGAATGGATATGTTTTGAGTCAGACATGCTTAACTAAGATTTTAAAAACCGTATCAATCATTTTAGGACCTGGCTTAGCCTAATTTTTGACTCATCGTTAAAGACTAGAAAAAACTTAAGATGAGCGCTGAGAAAAATGAGATTGCAACAACGTTTCTGTCATCTTGGCTAATTGTTCCAACTGTTTTTGATCTTTTTCCGCTTGCTTTTGATAGCGAAGTTTCCGCTTAATCGCTGCTTTAGCTACTTCTTCTTTTCCTTCCTGCAGTGCTTTCCAAGCAACACTTTGCCACACTTTCATCTCTGCTAAAGTTTGATTGTAGCGGGGCTGAGTTTGATCCCAAACTTTTTTAATATCAGCCAACGCTTCATTCACTAACTGCTCTCGATCCGTGCCTCCTTTGTCTCCTAAAGCTTTCTCTAGCGGTTGTGAAAGACTTTCCACCTTCATTTGTGACCAAATGGGAATAAACTCTTTCACCTGTTGGCTATGAGGATAACCGGTCTTACACCAGGTAGCAAAATGTTCACAGTTATTAAATAAAAGATTATAACGGGCTATTTCTCCTAAACGGCTTTCCGCACGATGAACTACTACATCAGAAACAAAAGAAAGTGGGTAATGTTTCACATAAACAGTTTGGTTCTTCGTAAAGTCGAAAAAAGGAGTGCGCGTGATTGTTTCATTCGTCTTGCGCAAATGAATGACGCTGCCATCACCACAATCAATGCCATGATGTTCATACACCCCTTGTAAATTAACAAAGCGTTCTAAAATGTAAATTTGATCGCCTCGTGCCATGACGGTTTTTTTTGATAGTTAATTTAAACTTCCCCATCACCAAAACGAACAATATCATCTTCTCCTAAATATTCCCCATTTTGCACTTCAATCATAATTAAAGGAATAACACCAGGGTTTTCAACCCGATGGGGGGTATTCATGGGAACATAAGTCGATTGTTTAGCCATCAGTGTTAGTTCTTTTCCATCTTTAATCACTTTCGCTGTTCCCGCGACAACAACCCAGTGTTCTGTACGATGATAGTGAAGTTGCGTGCTAATATGATGTCCTGGCTTAAGTTCAATGCGATTAATACAGTACCGCTCTCCTTTTTCCAAAACAGTCACACTTCCCCAGGGAGGAAGACGGGTTTCGCTGGCTTCGTCGGGCGCTTCGGAATTCAAAGGGGAATTAAAATCACTCATAATCAAGTACTAAGAATTAGAAATCAATAGCCTAAATAAGGACTAATTTTTCCCAAGGTTAACGATTCTGATTACTAATAATAACCAAATTCTATCTCGACTCAACATGGATACTGCACAACTTTTGATTAACGGACTCGCGGTGGGTAGTATTATTTCTCTCGTTGCTGTTGGACTCACTTTAACGTTTGGTATTCTTCGTTTACCCAACTTTGCTCAAGGTGATTTGATGACAGTGGGCGCTTATATGACCTGGGTGAGTAACGTAGCGGGCTTAAATATTTGGCTTTCTATGATTGTTGGCGCGATCGGAACCGTCATTGTCATGTTAGTAACGGAAGTTTTGCTCTGGAAACCCATGCGCAATGTTCGCGCCCAACCGACTACTTTAATCATTATTTCTATTGGCTTAGCCCTCTTTTTGCGCAGTGCGATTTTATTAATTTGGGGAGGGAGTAACCAATCTTATGATTTGCCAATTCTACCCGCTTTGGATATTTTTGGACTGAAAGTTGCCTACTATCGCATCATTGCTATTGGTTTATCTTTACTAGCCATTGTCATTTTGCATTTTCTGCTTCAAAACAGCAAAATTGGCAAAGCCATGCGGGCAGTCGCTGACAATATCGATTTAGCCCGTGTCTCAGGGATTAATGTGGAACAAGTTGTGATTTGGACTTGGGTAATTGCAGGGGTTTTAACCGCGATCGCGGGAGCCAATTACGGACTGATCACAGCGGTTCGTCCCAACATGGGTTGGTTTTTAATTTTACCCATCTTTGCTTCCGTAATTTTAGGGGGGATTGGTAATCCTTATGGTGCGATTACTGGCGCATACGTCATTGGAATTGCGCAAGAATTAAGTGTGCCTTTTTTAGGTTCTCAGTATAAACTAGGGATAGCTCTAGCTATCATAGTTTTGATGCTTCTCATTCGTCCTCAAGGATTATTTCGTGGCACCTTGTAAACTCAGAGAAAGTCACAAGATCTTCACAAGTTAGAGTTATACTAAACGTAAGATCACCACCACTAATGATTCGTTATGTCTATAGCTAGTATGGAAGAGCAAACGGCAACTCGTAATGTCAAGGCAGAATTAGATCAATTGATTGCTCCGGGAATGTTTTTTGAAGGATTACCCGAAGACACTTTACGGGAAATGGTCTGTCATATTGTCTCTCGCAATCATCCCGCCAATCAAGTGATTCTCCTTGAGCATGACTGGGGAGGTTCCGTTTATTTCATTATTGAAGGATGGGTAAAAATACGGACTTACAACAAAGATGGGAAAGAAGTCACGCTCAATATTTTGGGAAGTGGCGAAGTCTTTGGTGAAATGTCAGCAATGGATGAAGTGCCCCGTTCCACTGATGTAATTACGCTAACTCCAACGCGGATTTGTAGTATCCCTTCCGGAGATTTTCTGAAAATTTTGCAGGCTGAACCGTTAGCCGGGATCCGTTTATCCCAGCTTATGGCAAAACGCTTACGTCAAGTCAACCGTCGCCTCCGCTTACGTGAAGCCGATAGTGTCTCTCGGGTTGCTGATGTTTTACTCTTCTTAGCAGAAGGTCAAGGGAAACAAATGAATGAAGGAGTTGATATTCCCAACCTTCCTCATCGCGAATTAAGTAGCTTGAGTGGACTGGCTCGAGAAACCGTAACCCGTGTCCTTGCTAAGTTGGAAAAAAGTGAACTGATTCGACGGGAACATCACACCTTACACATTCCCAATATTTTTGCGTTAGAAGAAGTCTTATCGTCTCCTTCTTCTTTGTTGGAATAAGTTGTCATGGAATTAGCCTCTAACCAGACTTTCCAAGGCGAGCCCACTTTATGAACAATTTTCCACATGACTTTGATGAAAATGCCAGTGCTGATGACACGGCAAATATAGAGTCTGATGAATTGAGTTCTGAAGTGAATTGGGTTGATGCAGACGAAGAAGAAAAACCGACCTCTTCTGCAGACAAAGTGGGGATAGAAGTGGGGGGGACATCGGCAGTTGTCATGGTAGAAACTGCCTTTTTAGCCAGTGCTGCTGGTTTGATTTGGTTAATAAATTTTTATTTTCCGCCGGGTCCCCTCTTGCGACTTCTGTTTCCTTTGCCGATCGCGCTAGTCTATTTACGACGCGGAATGCGGGCTTCTTGGATGAGTGCTTTAATTGTGGGGTTACTCTTATCCATTTTGATGGGACCAACGCGCAGTATTCTATATGTGATTCCTTATGGCATCATGGGTGTTCAACTGGGGGCGTTTTGGTGTCGAAGAAGCAGTTGGGGGTTATCAATTGCGGTTGGTGCTATTATTGGCACATTTGGCTTTTTCTTTCGTTTTTGGTTGCTCTCCATCTTTTTAGGAGAAGATTTATGGCTTTATGTGACCTCACAAATTGCACAGTTTTTGGAGTGGGGATTTGTCCAATTAGGATTACTTGCCCAGCCCAGTCTCTGGTTAGTCCAGATGATTGCGCTAGCAACCATTATTCTCAATAGTATTATTTATGTCTTTGCCGTTCATTTAGTTTCTTTACTGATTCTCAATCGCTTGGGGAATCCCATCCCGTCGCCACCGCATTGGGTACAAGTTATTCTCGATACTGATTAATCCCAGCCATCAGACAATCTAATTTTTTGATACTGATATCAATTTGCGAGCGAGAAGCGTTAAATTAGAAAAAAGCAAAACCTGTTGAGTTTGGCTCATGATGACCAACACCGCAACTGAATTTTTTACCCCCGAACCGGCAGGGGATAGTGATCTGCTACAGCAACTTTCCTTTATTCCCGGGCTAAAAGAAATCTTGATGTTGCGTCAAGTTCATGCCTTAGAACACGCAACCGTTTGGATCTTAAGTGAAAACACTGCGTCTCCTCATCAAAATCCTCACTTTACCCCAACCCGGACTGACAATGAAACCTTAGGAGGACTTTCTACTGAAAAAGGATTTTATCTTTATGGAGAAGTCCCGCTTCAACAGCTACAGCGAGGCGTCATTACCGCCTTACATCGCTTTCGTGCTGGGGAATGGGATTTAGCCGTTCATCCCCGTTGTGGCACCAATGTTTCTGTGGCTTTACTGCTGAGTGCGGGCTTAACCTTAAGTTCTCATCTCTTGTTACCCAAAGATCCAATTTCACAGTTATTAGGTATGGGATTGGGGATGAGTGTTGCTTCTTCTGTTGCTCCTGATGTGGGAGAATGGGCACAAAAATACTTAACTACTGCTGTGCCCTTTAATTTGGAGTTGGAACAAATTTATCAAACCACTGATTTATGGGGACGTTCAGCAAATTTTGTGCAGTTAGGATGGCGAAATTTGCAATAAAACTTAAAACGAAAACCTACCAACACACGCCACACTAATAGTACGCTTGATTTTAAAGGTTATTTTTTCAGCAATTATCATGTCAGAAGTCAATCGCAAAGATAAAGTTAGAATCCTCCGTGAAGAATCCTACTGGTTTGGCGATGTCGGTACCGTTGCCAGTGTCGATAAAAGTGGCATTATTTACCCGGTGATTGTTCGCTTTGATAAAGTGAATTATTCCGGGGTCAATACCAATAACTTCGGCTTAGAAGAAGTGGAAGTGGTAGAAGCTGCACCGAAGAAAAAAGCAAAAGCTGAAAGTAAAAGCTAATCAGGTAATTTCGTGCCGGAATTACCTGAGGTTGAAACCGTTTGCCGGGGGTTGAATCAATCTACTCTCGGACAAGTTTGTCAGGGTGGGGAAGTGTTACTCAAACGTAGCATTGCTCACCCTGATTCAATTGAAGAATTTTGGAATGGCTTAAAAGATTCTGCCCTCGAGAAATGGCAACGACGCGGTAAATATTTGTTAGCTGAACTGTCTTCTGGGGGATGGCTGGGCGTCCATTTGCGGATGAGCGGTCAATTATTATGGGTGAAGCAAAGTGACCCTTTAACTAAACATACACGGGTCCGTTTCTTTTTCCCGGAAGAACAAGAACTCCGTTTTATTGATTTACGAACTTTTGGTCGCGTGTGGTGGGTTCCTCCCCAAGTGGAACCAAAAACCATTATTACTGGCTTAAACAAGCTTGGCGTTGAGCCTTTTTCATCGCAATTCACACCAAATCATCTACAAAACAAATTGCAAAATCGCCGCTGTGCGATTAAAGCCGCATTATTAGATCAAACGGTTGTCGCCGGCATTGGCAATATTTATGCGGATGAAGCGCTTTTTCTTGCCAAGATTGCCCCCTTACGAGTTGCCAATACTTTGACTTTCTCAGAGGTGGAACGAGTCCATGAAGCCATTCTTTCTGTTCTGGAAACAGGAATCGAACAAGGGGGAACCACCTTCAATAGTTTTCTCAACCTGTTGGGTGTGAATGGCAATTATATGGGAAAGGCTTGGGTTTATGGTCGCGAGGGAGAGGCTTGTCGTCAGTGTGGGACACTCATCCAGCGCTGCAAAATTAATGGACGGTCTTCCCATTTTTGTCAACGCTGTCAGCCCCAATAATCGGGAGAGTCTCCAGTCAGATCATTTCACTAATTACTATTATTCTCCTCTCGCATGATCTGTTGAACTTGTTTTTTAAGTTGAGGATCTTGACGAACCGACTGTAAAATTTCTTGGAAACGAGCAACTTCTAAGCCTTGAGAGATAACAGCATCTTTCATTTGAGATTGGGTATCGCGCTGGATTTGCGCCAGTTGTTCCGTTGCACTGTCAAATTTTTGCAGTTCTGCTTCTGAGGCATCCGTTTCTGCATCTGGATTCCGTTGTGCTTGTAAGATTTCTCGAAATCGCTGTTGACTTAATCCTTCTTTCTCAATCGCTGCACTAATTTCATCTCTAGATTCGAGCTGAATTTCGCGCATGTCTTCCATTGCAGCAGCAAACTTTTCTAGTTCTTCCGGATTAATGTCAGTCGAGGAAGATTGTTTGATTTGCACCAGTGGCGCTGCTGTGGAAGATTCGGCTAATGCTGGGGTAGACAAACTTAAGAGAATTGCCAGACTAACACTAGTTACGCATAAGGATTTCAACATTAACTTTTCTCCCTGTTATGGTACGGTGTGACAGATTGGAATCGGCAAAATAGGAGATGAATTCCAAAATTTCTCCCCTATCCTAACAGCAAGCATGATTACCGCAGACGTTGGTAGCGCAGACCAGGAACTTGGACAATTAATCCCAACAATTCTAATTCGAGGAGTCGGGCTGAAACGTCATTGGCGGTTTGGGATACCGTTTGCACGATGACATCAAAAGCGGTTGGTTCTGGTGCGATCGCGCTAAGTAATTCCTTTAATTCCGGGGCAATCTCGGGTAAGGGGGGTGGCGTTTCCTCAAATAAATCTAATTGCGGCATCGTTCCCAACATTTCCAATAAATGCCCTTCACTTAAGATGACATTCGCCCCATGATTTAATAAGCCTAAACACCCGATCGCGTTTTTATTGTCTAACGACCCCGGTAAAACATAGACATCACGCCCAAATTCGTTGGCATATCTTGCGGTAATTAGGGCACCTGACTTTTCCGGGGCTTCGGTGACAATGACGGCACGAGATAACCCAGCCACAATGCGATTTCTGGCGGGAAAATTACCGCGATCCGGTTGGGTACCAATGGGATATTCCGTTAGGATTGCCCCCTGTTCCTCAACTTTTTGGTAGAGTTGACGGTTTTCTTGGGGATAGGTAATATCTAAGCCGGTTCCTAAGACAGCGAGGGTGCGTCCTCCTGCTTCTAGACAGCTTTGATGCGCGATCGCGTCAATTCCTGCTGCTAGCCCGGAAACAATGGTATAACCATGTTTAACCAAAGCAGTTGTAATTTTTTTCGTCCATTTGCGCCCGTAGTCACTAGGCGATCGCGTGCCGACAATACTGATTAAAGGCTGTGTCCCCTGCCTTTCAGCAGCGCTGATTTTGCCCCGATAATACAGCACTGGCGGGGGTGTTGGGGTTTCTAAAAGTAAACGAGGATAATCGGTATCCGCTGGAGTCCAGAATTGAGGATTTTTTGCCTCATGTTCAACGAGAATTTGTTCTGGGGTGAGGCGCGATCGCTGCTCAACAATCTGCTGAATCGTTTTCTTCCCTAACCCTGCCACTCCTTGGAGTTCCCCTTGCTTCGCCTGCCAGGCTGCTTCTAAGCTCGGAAAGTGTTGTTGCAGTCGTTGTAGGGTCACTGCACCCACCCCCGAAATTTGCGACCAAGCCAACCAATAGGCACGTTCTGATGTCATTTGTCTCCTTTGAGCATAAGCGGCTACTGACCACAGCAGCGATCATACCCAAGGCTATCTAAAATCAGATCGCTCACGGCATTGGCAATGGCAAACTCACCATAAAAGCTACCGCTAAAATCAAAGGCTTGCATTTCAGTTACAATCGCTACAACTAAGGACCCTAAATCATTTTCTCCTTCTAAGCGTTGCCGGACAAAAATCTGTGCTGCTTGTTGGGCAATATCATGGTTGACACGTTCCGGGATAAATTCTTCATCTAACCATTTTTTCAAGGCGGCTTGGAGCCATTCTCGCTCCTGTTCTGGATTTTCCATAGGTGGGAGGGTAATGGGCTTGAGGGAATCACTCATGATGACTGGCTCTGCAAAATACTTTAATCATATTTTAAAGGTTGCATGGGGGATTGCCATTTACCAACGGTCTCAGCAGGCGCCTCCCGTTTAGGGAGGCGTCATCTGTGACCAACGGTCACTCGCGAGAGCATAGGGTTAAGCCCAGCGCGATCGGAATGAGAACACAACAAGCGTATAATCCAGATTGATAAGAGCCAAAGGTTTCTTTAAATAAAGCAAGTAAGGAAGGTCCTACGGCACTCCCAATGACCAAACTTGTCATTTGCATTCCCCCAATCGCACCCAGATAAGCCCGTCCAAACAAGCGGGGCAAGGCAATAGTCGTTAACGTGGCAAAGAAACCGCCACTGGCGCCTAAGCCCAGAATTCCGACAATTCGCCAAGGGAGGAGATTGAGATGCGCTATCCCCACAAAGCCTGAGAATTGCAGTAGGAGTAAGGTCACAACCAGCCATTTCAAGCGCACGCGATCTGAAATGACCCCCACTAAAAACCCAGTTATTGTTGCTAACACCCCAATTGGAAGAAATAAGCTGACTGCTTGCTGTTGGTTTAATCCAGCTTCAGTGCCTAAATCGACAAGGTTAAAGGTGATTCCGGTTACCGTTAAGGAATGAATGGAAAGAGCAAGAGTCACACTCCAAAATTCAATCGTCTTAATCGCTTCCGATGCGGTGAGTTCTCCCACTTTCGCAACCTTCTGATTAGATGTTTCCTTCTCAGCACTTGCTTCATCTTCCTTCTCCGGTGGCGTTCCATCCATGGTTAAACCACAGACTTCTGGGTTATCGCGGTAAAATAGCCAGCCGAGAAGTGTCATTCCTACTCCCACTACTACCGCTAAACCAATCCAGCCGCCCCGCCAACCTAAGCCTCGAATCCAAAAACTGAGGAGTAACGGGGCAGCCGAAAAGCCAAAAGAGATAAAAACATTGGCGATACCAGAAACCAATCCCCGACGCCGATCAAACCATTTTCCTAAGGTATTCCGACTAACCAGGGTGAGAATCCCTTGACCGGTAAACCGGAGAGCAACAAACCCTACCCCCATCACCCCTAACCCAATAACCGAACGATTGACCAAAGGGAAGAAACCATTGAGAAGCTTGATTGTATAGTCACAGAGGCTTAAATAGACTAACGTTAGCCCTAATCCAATCGACGCTAACATGACGGTTAATCGCGCACCAAACCGGTCAATGAGCCTTCCGCCAAGGGGAAGTAAGAAACCACTACCTAACGTGCCAATGAGATAAGCTGAACTCAGTTGAACGCGAGATAAGCCCGTTGCTTCTATGACCGGATCGGTAAAGACGCTAACCCCTGCGGTTTGTCCGGGGATACTGAATAATGTCCCAACCGTGGCAAAAACAGCAATCACCCAGCCATAGAAGAACGGAAAGCGTTTTGGCGAGAAAGGAAAGTTGGGATCAGAAGCTGTTTTGAGAAATGGAAAACGAGATAATTTCACGAAATGATAGACAGCGGGTAATCAGTTAACAGCCACAACTGCTAACAAAGGACGAATGACAAATGACGGACCATGCTTAGAATCGTTCAATGACTCCGCCACCGAGGACAACTTCGCCATCATAAAGCACAGCAGCTTGACCGGGGGTAACACCAAATTGCGGTTCTTCAAAAATCAGTTTCACGCGACCGGTTTCTAAAGGAACAACACTAACTGTCGCGGGACGAGAGCGATAGCGAATTTGCACTTCGGCTTGGAGGGGGACTTCCGGTTCTGGCATCGCTAACCAGTTCATGTGTCCCACACTACATTCTTTTCGCGTTCCGCTGCTACGATTTCCGACCACAACTTGATTCATCACTGGGTCCAGTTTAATCACATAAAGGGGTTCTGGCGCAGAAATGCCTAAGCCCTTGCGTTGGCCAATGGTGTAGTGATGAATCCCATCATGATGACCGAGAACTTTCCCTTCTTGATTGACAATTTCCCCTTGTTTTTGATGAATGTGTTGGTCTAAAAAGTTGCGCATGGAACCATGAGCTTCTACTAGACATAAGTCTTGGCTTTCTGGTTTAGCAGCCGTTTTTAGATTGTAGTCTTGAGCAATTTGGCGAGTTTCTGATTTTTCTTTTTCGCCAAGGGGAAAAATCGTATGAGCGAGGAGATCTTGGGGTAAATCGTAGAGGAAATAAGATTGGTCTTTGGCGCGATCGCGCGCCCGTAAAAGCTGATACCGATCATGCTTAGGATCATATTGAATTCGTGCGTAGTGCCCCGTTGCGACACAATCAATGCCTAACCTTTCTCGTGCGTAGGTCAGCATTGGCGCAAATTTCACGGTTTTATTACACTGGGAACAGGGTAAAGGTGTGATCCCTGACTCATATCCGGAGACCAGATAGTTGAGGACATGACTTTCAAACTGTTCCCGACTATCGACAATATGGTGGGGAATGCCTAATTGTTCACAAATAAAGGCAGCATCCACCATTCCTTCCGAACAACATTGACCTTTTCCTTTCATTAACCACAGCGTTAAACCTTCCACCGCATACCCTTGGTGGTGTAAGATAGCAGCAGCAGTTGAACTATCAACGCCTCCTGATAAACCGACAACAACTTTTTTTGTCATAAGATCTGCTTGCAACACAAAAACCGTCACTTTTCTAGGCTAGCACTGTTACTAGCCACTTGTTATCATTCCTGCAGATGCTCTCCTCACTCTCCGCCTTGTTGTTTTTGCAAATGCTGATTTTAATCCCCTATGCTGAAAACACTCAACTGTTTCGGACGTTCTGTTCTGGTTATTCAGTCTCTCCTGTTGTTTAGTAGCAGCAGTACCCTGGCACAAAGGTTACCGCCTCCTCCTACAGAAGAAGATCAAGAAGTTTACCAATTTAACGCACCTGATTATGCTCCGTCTGCGCCGGCTCCTTCTAATTCTGGAAGCGATACGATGTTTCGGGTACAAGTCTATGGAAATAGTGAAGAATTATTATCTCTTGTCCGACGCGTGGAACCGGATGCCTTTGTCCCGGAAGGGAAAAATGTCATCCAAGCCGGACTTTTTTTCGAGGCAATGAACGCCCGAGAATTAGTGGAATCTTTGTCTAAGCGAGGAATCAGAGCGGAAATTATTGAAGTGGCCAAACCCCTCGATCTCTCTTCACAATCCAATTCTTCTGCCCGAGAAATGATTTCTCTCTCCCCACCTGCCACAAGCAAAAACTCTCCTCCCGCTCCCCTAGAATTTATCCCGCTTGCGGTGGAAACGGCCTCAGATCATCCTGAAGTCGCGTCTGCAAGGGAAGTAAAAACGCGAGCTTATTATGTGGTGATTCCCAGTCGTCAACAAGATTTATTGAAAACAGCACAGGCTGTACAAGCAGTTGGGATCAATGAAAACATTATTCAACAACGTAATGCGCCCCGAGGAACCCATGTGGCAGTGGGACCTTTTCCACATCGGGAAGAAGCCAGTCATTGGAGTAGCCAGCTGCAAACCGAAGGTTTGAATGCAAGAGTCTATTTTGGTCGATGAGTGAAAAACAATTTGCCCCGGCTACACAGAGAAACCGCGATCCGATTCTACAGGTTTTAAAGCAAGTGTTACCGCCAACCGGTACAGTCTTAGAGATTGCTAGCGGAACGGGGGAACACGCGGTTTATTTTGCCCCCCGACTCCGTCCTCGCCAGTGGTTGCCCTCGGAAGTGAATCCCATCTTAGAAGACAGTATTCGCGCTTGGCAAACAGAGTTTCCTTGTGATGTCTTAGCCCAACCCCTGACAATTGATGTGATGCAGGAAAATTGGGCACAGCAACTGTCAGAAAAAACCTTGTCCGCGATGGTCGCGATTAATTTAATTCATATTGCCCCTTGGCAAGCTTGTATCGGACTAATGGCAGGGGCAGAACAGTTACTGACCAAGGGCGGTCTCTTATATCTATATGGTCCGTTTAAGCAAGGTGGAGAACATACAGCCGAGAGTAATGCAGCGTTTGATCAAAGTTTGCAACAGCAGAATCGGCAGTGGGGGGTTCGGAATTTAGAGGATGTGGTTTCTCTGGCTCAACCCCATCAACTAGAATTACAAGAAGTGATTACTATGCCTGCCAATAATTTGTCGGTAGTCTTTCGACACTTGTAATTGGTTGGATTTCTTGTTAAGTTGTCCTTTGCTTGTTGCAATTAGTGTCTATGCTGTCTCTTTTGGCCTTTCGTTTCCAATCTCCGGGTCCGATTTTAGTGGAATTAGGACCAGTAACCCTGCGCTGGTATGGCTTACTCATTGCCAGTGCTGTTATTATTGGCGTCTTATTATCGCAGTACTTAGCGAAACGGCGTGACATTAATCCAGACTTGTTGGGTGATTTATCCATTTGGTTGGTCTTAGCTGCCATTCCGGGCGCTCGATTATATTATGTTGCTTTTGAATGGGAAAATTATGCCCAACGCCCAGAAGCGATCATTGCGATTTGGCAAGGCGGAATTGCGATTCATGGGGCAATTATTGGCGGCGCGATCGCTGCCTTAATTTTTGCTCGCCTGAACCGGATTTCCTTTTGGCAACTTGCCGATTTAGTCAGTCCCTCTTTAATCTTAGGACAAGCCATTGGCCGCTGGGGCAACTTCTTTAATTCGGAAGCCTTTGGTACACCAACCGATTTACCTTGGAAACTATATATTCCTCCCGCCAACCGCCCTCCTCAGTATGCAGATGAATCTTTTTTTCATCCCACTTTTCTCTATGAATCGCTTTGGAATTTAGGGGTTTTTGCCTTACTAATTTATTTATTTTTCTGGGGATTACGTCATCCGCAACGGTATCGTATCGGAACCTTAGCCTTTGTTTATATGGCAGCGTATAGTGGCGGTCGGATTTGGATTGAAGGGTTACGAACCGATAGTTTAATGTTCGGCTCAATTCAAGTGGCGCAACTGATTAGTTTGTTCGGAATTATGATTGGAATCTTCGGATTAGTTTGGCTGTATTCTATGAGACGCTCGTTGCCTGATGTCATTTCTAAGCAAGCTTCAAATAACAGATAATCAAGAAAAAATATGCTCAAACCTGCCGTTTATATTGTTGGTGCGGGTCCAGGCGACCCCGATTTACTGACTATTAAAGCCAAGAAAATTTTAGATCAAGCGGATGTCATATTATATGCCAATTCTTTAGTGCCAAAGCAAGTTTTAAAGGATGTTCGCGCTGATGCAGAACTCATTCCAACGGGGAGTAAAACGTTGGAGGATATTGTGCCGTTGATGATTGAAAAAGTGGGGAATGGGCAATCAGTAGTGCGTCTGCATTCTGGGGATTTAACGCTTTATAGCGCCATTCATGAACAAATGCAGGCGTTAGCAGAAGCCAATATTCCAGTGGAATTAATACCAGGAATTAGCACCTTTCAGGATGCAGCAGCCAAATTAGGGGTGGAATTAACGGTTCCCGGATTAGTGCAAACAATTATTTTAACCCGCATTAGTGGTCGGGCTTCCTCTGTACCCGAAGCAGAAGAACTCACTTTACTGGCTGCTCACAAAGCCAGTTTAGCGCTCTATTTAGCAGCCCGTCATGTGGAAAATGCCCAGGCAAAATTACTAGAACATTATCCGGCCGATACCCCAGTGGCAATTTGCTACCGTTTAGGTTGGGAAGATGAAAAAATCCGCGTGGTGCCGTTAAGTGAAATGGCAGCAATTTCTCGCAAGGAAGATTTAATTCGGACAACTATGTATCTGATTAGTCCTGCTTTAGCGGGAAAACAAGTAGAAGCGCGATCGCAACTGTATCACCCAGAACATTCCCATCTCTTTCGGCAACGGATAGGACAATAGTGACTAACTTCGACCAGCTTAGTTTCCGCGACCAGTTACTGAGGGATGCCTTGTGCCCCGAACAGAGGTGACAAGACTATGTTCAAGCGCGATCGCGCTTCTTGCTAAGATCATCTTAACCTGATTAAGTTGCCCTGAAACTGCTCATGCTTCGCTATTTACGACAACGATCGCTGCAAGTTGTTTTTTCAACTGCAAGCTGGTTGCTCTGTTCTCTTCCTACACAAGCTGCAGAAAATGTGTATGTTTCTCTGGGGTTACTGGAAATTTCGGTTTCTGTAGAATCTCTAGAACAGTATGCAAAAGAAGGAACGATCACGCCAGAGTTAGCCGCTTATACGCGCTATTTAACCAAGGAACAGCAGGAAAAGTTGCAAGAAATTCTAACCATTCCAGCAGAGTTAGACACTGTCGCGATCGCGCAATTTTTATACTCGCCCCAAGGCGAAGCTGTTCTCAGGCAATTTGGCGAGATTATCGATACCAAAGCCAGACAAGGAGGGTTCTATGCCATTCGTTCTGGGCTCATCTTAGCTGCAGCGGATCCAGAGGGTTTAACCTTACTCAACTTCCTCCAACACTTTCCGACAAACGGTTTACGGATCAATTCAGGGCGTGGCTTAGAACTCGTCAACCAACTGAGTCAATTTATTAAACAAACCGACCAAACGGTCGCTCTGATTGAACGCCAAGCCTTAGAAAATGCTGTCCTCAGAGGAGAAAATCAAGCCAGTGATTTTTCTCGCAATCTCCAATCTCGGGGAACCGTTCCTTATCGCCGCCAAGGTTTGAATTTAGTTGATCAACAGCGACCGACCTTGCAAGAAGAAGTCACTGAGTTGACCACTCGCGAAATTCCCACCCATCTTTATCTCCCTGAAACGCCTACCTTCGAGCGTCCCCCATTAATTGTGATTTCTCACGGACTGGGCTCGGATCGTAATACTTATTCTTATCTAGCCGAACATCTTGCTTCTTATGGTTTTGCGGTTGCAACAATTGAACATCCGGGTAGTAATGCCCGTCAACTTCAATCTCTTTTAATGGGATTAAAACAGGAAGTGAGTCCTCCCTCAGAACTGATCAATCGTCCGCGAGATATTAAATTTTTACTCGATTATTTAGAACGAAATTACAATACTCAAATTAATCTCAATCAAGTGGGACTTCTCGGACAGTCTTACGGTGCATACACAAGCTTAGCGGTGTCTGGGGCAGAAATTAATTATGATCGAGTCGCTGAACAGTGCGAAATGCAGGATCTGGCAACCGTCTTGAACTTTTCTGTGTTACTGCAATGCCAATTGTTACGGTTGCCCCAAGAAGATTATCAGTTTGATGATCCTCGTATTAAAGCGGTTTTTGCTATTAACCCCTTTACCAGTAGAATTTTTGGGGAAGAAGGAATACAAGGCATTGATATTCCTACCTTACTCGTAACTAGTAGTGCAGACACAGCGACCCCGGCATTACCAGAACAAATTCGTCCATTTACTTGGTTAGATAGCTCTCAAAAATACTTGGTTTTACTGAAACGAGGAACCCACTTTTCTACTCTTGCTGAAGGAACCGAAGAAGGGATTCCGCTTCCGGAAGAAGCAATTGGACCAGAACCCGCGATCGCGCAAAACTATATCCGCGCTCTCAGTATCGCTTTTTTCAAAACCCACCTCGTCAACGAAATTACCTATGAACCTTACCTTAGCGCACGATACATATCGGAAATTAGCCGTTCTCCCATGCCCCTCTTTTTATTGGATTCTCTTCCTGATGAGTTGAGGAACAATCTATTAGAAGAGTAATTAGTTATTAGTCTTTTGTTCTTATACTATTTCTGAAAACGATTGCTACAAATTGAACCACAGAGTCACAGAGAACACAGAGAATGGAAGCACTGGGACTGCCACTTCCAATCTGAGAGATGGTATTACTTGTCCCTTCTCTTGCTTGCCTTTTCTATCTTAATAACTGGTCAACGGGTTGCCATACACCACGGTTACTCTGGTGTTTACGAGGGGAAGACGTTTCAATAGTCACTGAGGAATCGAGAGTGGGCAAACGGCCCACCCCTATTTTTCCGGTTATGCCCCGACTGCTTCTTTCGCGGCGTAGATGACTTCGGCATTAATATTTTCAATGCCATTTTCTCGGGCATATTTTTCGGTGTTGCGCTTTACTTTCCCGCGGACGAACCCAGGAATTTTATTTAATTCCGCTAAGCCGTCTTTTGTCCAATTCAAATCTGAATCGGCAGAAACGGTTTTCGTAATCACTTCTTTGGTATCGTGTCCCCCGAAGATTTCTAAGAGGTGATCTTCCATCCCTAAGGTGAAGGAATTATAAACCAAATCAACCACCTGGTTTGCCCCTTCATAGCCTAAGAAGGGACGATACCCCACAGGGAAGTCTTGAATGTGAATCGGCGCTGCAATCATGCCACAGGGAATATTAATCCGTTTCCCGACGTGGCGTTCCATTTGCGTTCCGAAAATGGCAGCGGGTTCTAAGCGCGCGATCGCGTCGCCAATTGCCCCATTATCGTCACTGATCAAAACTTCATCACAGTAATCTTGCACCTGTTCTTTAAACCAATCTGCATCATAGGTGCAGTAGGTTCCCGCTAAAACAACACGGATGCCCATTTCTCGCGCTAAAGTTTTTGTCATCGCGATCGCGTGGGTATTATCCCCAAACACAACCGCTTTCTTCCCGGTTAAATTTTGACAATCAATGGAGCGAGAGAACCAGGCGGCTTGAGAGACAAACCGTGTCTGATGATCAATGTATCCCTCGTAATCGACGTTTGCCCCTTGCTCATTCAACACCTTCTGAATCGTGCGAATACAACGCGCAGTTTCTACGATGCCCATCGGCGTCACCTGCACCGAAGGCATACCAAAGGTTTCTTCTAAATATTGCGCCGCCATCGGTCCCACTTCTCGGTAAGGAACCAAGTTAAACCACGCTTGCGGAAGGGTTTTTAATTCGTGAACGGACGCCCCTTGGGGAATAATCTGATTAATTTCAATCCCCAGATCGGCCATTAACCGCTTTAACTCAGTGAGATCATGTTGATTATGAAAACCAAGGGTAGTGGGGCCAATAATATTCACTGAAGGCTTCTCCGTTTTCCCTTCTGGCAGGTCGCCATGTTTCTGCGCCTTCTTCAGATAAAACTTCACCACTTGCGCCAGCGTTTTATCCGCCGCTTGTAACTCATTGACGCGATAGTGATTCACATCGGCAAGCATGACATCCCCTTCACTATCCAGTTGCGCCCGCTGCACAAAGTTTTCTAAATCTTCCTGCAAGATACTAGAGGTACAAGTAGGAGTCAGAATCGTTAAGTCAGGATGAATTTCTGCATCTTTACGGGTGATGTTATCAACCACCTTTTCTTGGGACCCTCGGGCTAAGACTTTCCGATCCACCACACTAGTCGTAACCGGGGTAAAATTGCGATCGCGCTCTAACATCGACCGCATGACATTAAAATAATCATCTCCTAAAGGCGCATGCATGATGGCATGAACATTTTTAAACGAGCTAGCAACGCGGAGCGTCCCAATGTGAGCCGGTCCTGCGTACATCCAGTAAGCCAGTTTCATAAATTAAAGTCTATTTTCCATGTGAGCATTTAAATTGCATTGTCTCAAATGTCTGCTCAAAATTTCTGACAAATGCTTCCGACTTAAAAATTTCTCTATTCCTGACTAGGAGGTTCATTTCTCTTGTTTCAGCCTGAATTTAAACAACACAAATTTTGTTTAATCTATAGGTTTCTTAAAGTCTTGGCAAACTTCTTAAACAACAGAGAAATAAACAACAATAATTTTTAGTATTCTATAAATCGATAGAAATCGGGGATCTCCCCTGGCACTTTGATCCCAAATCGATGTAGCATGATCCAAAAGCGGAATCATTCATTTTAATAAAACTTTATCAACGTTATGGTAGCGACCGTTAACGAAAATAATTTTTCTCAAGAAGTTCTCTCTTCACGCCAACCCACTTTAGTTCACTTTTGGGCCCCTTGGTGTGGTTTATGCCATTTAATTATGCCAACCTTAATTACTTTCCAAAATAGTTGGGATCAGGAAATTAAGTTAGTTAGTGTCAATGCTGATGAAAATTTTAAACTTGCTAATACTTATCGTCTAAAAAGTTTACCCACCTTAATTTTATTTGATCAAGGCAAAGTTGTTTCACGTTTAGAAGAATTAAAAGGGCGCGATGAACTGTATCGCACCCTTGAAACTCTAATGAGTCATGCTCTGCCTAATTCAGCTTAGATTGATGAAAAGTCGATGCCTCTTGAGCATTTTCGTGATGATTATTAACTAAAGCATCTTGCAATGTCTCAGGTAAAGTTCCGGTTTTCAACCAATTTTGGAAGTATTCTGGGGCTTTCACCTGGGATAGTTTTTCGGTTAAATTTTCCCCATCTAAAACTTCTTCTGCTAAGAGATGTTGTGCGGTTTTTTCTAACAACTCTCGGTTTTCGCGAAGAATGTATTGTGCCATGACATGAGCCGTTTCCACAATATTTTTGACTTCTTCATCAATGGCTTGGGTGACTTGTGGACCGACGGAACGGCGGGGACTGCTTAACCCAGGAATATATTGCTGCTGGGGCTTCTCGAAAGCAATGGGACCGAGGCGGTCACTCATGCCATAGAGGGTAACACAACGTTCTGCTAAATCCGTTGCTTTCTGGATATCGTCACTCGCGCCCGTCGAAACTTTGCCAAAGACGACTTCTTCGGCAGAGCGTCCGGCTAACATGATGGCAATCCGACCGCGAATTTCATCTTCCGCTACGAGGAAGCGATCTTCTTCCGGCAACTGCAGGGTATAGCCTAAAGCCCCCGCGCCACGAGGAACAATGGAGATTTTTTCCACGCGACCGGCACCCGGCATCAAACTGCCAACCATGGCGTGACCGACTTCGTGATAGGCAACGGTCTTTTTCTCTTCGTCTTGTAAAACCCGTGATTTTTTCTCTAAACCAGCAATGACGCGCTCTAATGCCTCATCAAAGTCCGCCATCGTCACGTACTCATGATTATTCCGTGCTGCCAGCAGTGCTGCTTCATTGACTAAGTTTGCCAAATCCGCACCGGCAAAGCCAGGGGTACGACCGGCAATCACCGATAAGTCCACATCTTCGGCAAGTTTAATATTCGGGACATGAACTTCTAAAATTTCTTTACGTCCTTTCTTATCGGGACGATCAACTCCCACTTGTCGGTCAAACCGTCCGGGACGTTGGAGCGCTGGATCAAGCACTTCCGGACGGTTGGTTGCGGCTAAGACAATCACACCGGTATTGGCATCAAACCCATCCATTTCGTTGAGTAACTGGTTGAGGGTTTGTTCTTGTTCATCATTACCGCCACCACCGGTCATTGCACCACTGCCGCCACGGGATTTGCCGAGGGCATCTAACTCGTCAATGAAGATGATGCAAGGCGCTTGTTGTTGCGCTTGTTGGAATAAATCGCGGACACGGGAGGCACCGACCCCAACAAACATTTCAATAAATTCAGAACCAGAAATGCTAAAGAAGGGCACATTGGCTTCTCCGGCAACCGCTTTGGCAAGGAGGGTTTTGCCGGTTCCCGGTGGTCCGACCAGTAACACCCCTTTGGGGATTTTTGCACCGAGGCGGCTGTATTTCGTGGCGTTTTTAAGATAGTCCACCACTTCTTTTAACTCTTCTTTCGCCTCATCAACCCCGGCGATATCATTAAAGGTAAAACCGGTATCGCCTTCAGAATAAATCCGCGCTTTGCTTCTACCAACGGACATAATAGGGTTACTTGCCCCACCTTGAGCGCGATTAAAGAGGAAATAAGCCAGACCGAAAAAGAGCAGCGGCGGTAAAATCCAACTGAGGGCACCAATGAACCAGCCCGCACCACCACCAGAGGGTTGCCCACTGTATTCAACGTTATTGGCTTCCAGAACTTCGGTCAAATCGCGATCGCTGGGAACGGCAAAGGTTTGTCGGATTAGAGGCGCGTTTTCTTCTTCGACAGCATCGGGTTTCAGCTTATACTCAATCCGTTCCGGTCCGATACTGACTTCTTCAACTTGATTATTTTTAACTTGCTCAATAAATTGACTATAGGGAACTTCCTCTCCGTCTGGACCAGAGAAAAAGCTTGCGACCAAAAGCGTTAAAGCAACAATTGGAAAAAGCCAACTGGCATTAAACCTTGGCTTCTCATTTGCATTATTATTTTGAGAATTACGATTATTATCTTGGGTTTTTTCTGTAGCCATGCCTTTTAATTGATTTTAACCTCACAGTAGAGGATGAAACGTCAAGTTTATCTCTCAACGATTTGCTTTACTACTGATCATCGCGCTCATCATCGGCAAAATCCGCTATCTTGAGTTAGAAATTTGTGATGAGTTCTCTGTCATGAGTTATTCGTCATTAGTTAGAGGAAACGGCAAACGTTCACTATTAGGGATTTACTTCTGTTTTTGACCAATTTCCGGCTTCATCACAAGAGTAGAGATAACGATTTTGTGGGTTTCCTTTGAGAGTGAGATGATCCACTTCCTGAGGAGAAAAGAGTAAAACGGTAAACGTATCAGGAGGATGCTGAGGGGAAGGAGTGGGTTCGGTAAACGCTGTTTCCGGTTTCGTGCGTTCTGCCTTCGGATGTGGCCAAACGAAAAGTAAACGGGCTTTAGCCGATAGGTTTTCCCAGAGGGTTTGTCGTAAGCTACTCAAGGTTTTATGGTCTGCATCGACAACGGTGATCACTCCTTTAAGCCGAAACTGTTCTTGTGATTTACTGAAGTACCAACAAATTTCTCCTTGCGGGTTCTGTTGTAAATGGGTATTCTTTTCGCTGCGAGCGTCACTGACAATTTGTAAATCGTTACTATTTTCTCGAAACTCCCGAAAGACGACAGTACGGTTAGCAGGCTGATGATGAGGGGAAATCGTTGCCAATTGAAAGTAACGAGACTCGCGAAGAGAACGGTTAACATGGAGAGCGCGGGCAAGAGAAGACCGCCAAGGGGCTAAAGACATGACACAAAACTTAACTATCCTTGCTATTCCTAACGTACTTCTTTGAGAAATGGCAAAACTTTTCATAAAGAATTATTGTTTTTGAAACTCAAGTGTGAGCCATAGTGATATAATCCTTCAAGTTTTGTGACCTCAAGAAAAGACTTAACCTGCCATAGCGCAATTTTTGAGAAGTGGCAAAACTTTTTTTTAGACCTTTACCTTACCGCGAGAGTTAATTAAGATTAGAATCTCAGTCATTCAAATTAGAGCCTGTTATGGTCAGAGAGCTTGAGCGTAAACAATCAACAAATTTTCCAGAAAGCGCACCGGTAGCAAATCCTGTTTTTTTCCGGACTTATAGCCGACGCACCGCGCAAGGGAGAGAAACTTGGGAACAAGTGCGCGATCGCTGCGTTTCTGGATTAGTGAAACTCGGTCAACTCACAGCAGAGGAAGCCCAACTCTTAGAAAAAAATATGACTCACCTCAAAAGCCTACCGGCAGGACGTTGGCTTTGGGTGGGTGGAACCCAATGGCTGGACAATCCGAAAAACTATTCCGGTGCTTATAATTGCACCTCAACCAATGTTGTAGACTGGCGCGCCTTTGGCTTAATGATGGACTTGGCAATGATGGGCTGCGGTACAGGCGCGGTTCTAGAAGAAAAGTATATTCAACAATTACCTGCGATTCGCAATCACCTCAATATTTCTCTCGTGGGAGAAATCGGGACCGTGCTGCCAGACGCTCGTCAAGAAGAGACAACTGTTAAGGTAACCAACCCAAAACAAGTAAACATTTGCATTGGGGACTCTCGGGAAGGCTGGGTACAGTCGTATCAGGCACTATTAGAACTGGCAAGTAATGAAGACTTAGACACAACAGTCAATGTTGAAATCGATCCCAGCCATGTGCGTCCCGCAGGAGAAGTACTGAAAGGCTTTGGTGGTGTGGCAAATCCCGTTAAAATTCCCGAACTTTATCCTCGTCTGGCTAAAATCCTCAATCGAGCGCAAGGGCGGAAACTAAATGCCGAAGAATGTTGTTTGTTAATTGATGAGGCGGCGGCAACGGTAGTGGCGGGAAATATTCGCAGGAGCGCGGGGATTCGTCAGTTTGACGCTGATTCACCACTTTTAAAACAAAATCTCTGGCAACCGGATGCTGAAGGCAATTGGCGCATTGATCCCGAACGGGATGCACTGCGGATGGCAAATCATACCCGGGTTTATCACCAAGCCCCAAGTTTAGAAGAATGTGTGGATGCTGTACGCAGTCAATTTTATTCTGGGGAAGGGGCGATTCAGTATGCACCGGAGGCGATCGCGCGCGCGAACACTGATCTGCTTAATGAACCTTCAAAACGGCAAGAATTTCTAGAGATTTATACCAATCAAGGTGTAGAAGCGGCGAAAACTTGGTTCCAACAAAAGTCCCCAGGAATCTCAAAAAATGAACTTGAACATCGTTTACAACGCTATGGCTTGAATCCTTGCGTCACTGCAGAGACTTGGGTTCATACCGAAAATGGAGCGCGACAAGTTAAAGAATTAATTGGGACTCAGCAAAGCGTCTATGTGAATGGGGAGTTATTTAGCACCACACCAGATGGATTTTTCTATACGGGAACGAAACCTGTAGTTAAATTAGCGACACAAGAAGGTTATACCTTGCGTTTAACGTCGAATCATCAAGTCCTGAAAGTGACCGCGCAAACGCTGAAAAAACAATATACAGAATGGATCGCTGTAGAAAATTTAAAACCGCGCGATCGCGTGATGCTTCATAATCATCAGGATATTCGTCCTTGGGATGGAAAAGGAACGTTTGAAGAAGGCTGGCTACTGGGTAGTCTAGTGGGCGATGGGAGTCTTACTCATACGCCATGGAATGATGTCGGAATTCTTCGCTATTGGGGAGAAACCCAAGATGAACTCAGCCAGTATGCTGCTACAACACTAGAACAATCAGTCGAGTACACCCGACGCACTCCTGTCGCTTTTTATCATAAGCAACATCATCTTCGACAAATTAGCTCATCAGGATTAGCCAAACTAGCTTCTTCCTTCGGAATTATTTGCGGTAATAAGCATATCACTCAAGAAATTGAGCAAGGAAGTTATAACTTCTATCAAGGATTTTTACGGGGGTTATTTGATGCTGACGGCAGTGTGCAAGGGACTCAACTCAAAGGAGTGAGTGTTAGATTAGCCCAGAGTAATTTAGAAGACTTGCAAGCTGTGCAAAGGATGTTGTTACGTCTGGGAATTGTATCAACTCTCTATGAAAATCGACGCGACAAAGGATACAGAGCATTACCCAATTCTCAACGACAACCTAAACTCTATGAATGTCAAGCCAATCATGAAATTGTGATTACAAAAGAAAACTTGTATCATTTTCAAAACATTGTTGGGTTTCGTGATCCACAAAAAAATGCGAAATTAACTAATGCACTGAACTCGTATCAACGAAATTTAAATCGAGAAAGATTTACGGCAACGATAGCAAGTATCGAACCAGATGGAATAGAACCGGTTTATGATTGCACGGTTCCGGGGGTGCATCGCTTTGATGCCAATGGCTTAGTTGCTCATAACTGTGGTGAAATTTTAGGTAGCGATTTTCACTGTAACCTGAGCGAAATTCACTTAAATCTGATTGATCCCAATAATGAGCAAGAACAAGCCGAAGCGTTCCAAGCTGGTGCCTTAGCGGTTGCCACCTTACTCAATCATCAATTCCAAGAACCCCGTTACCAGTACAGCCGAGAACTGGACCCCATTGTTGGCGTTTCCTTTACTGGATTATTTGACTTCTTTGTGCAGGCATTTGGTGTGGACTGGCTACGCTGGTGGGAAGAAGGTCGCCCTGATACGGAACAAGGACGGCACTTTAAGCAGCGAGAACAAGCCTATCTCGAAAAATGGCGCAATATTGTTCACCAAACCGTTTGGGATTATTGTGACCGACATAATATTAAACGCCCCAACCGTTGTACAACCGTGCAGCCCAGCGGGACAAAATCTTTATTAACGGGCGCTTCTCCCGGTTGGCATCCGCCGAAAGCAGTGCGGTTTATCCGTCGAGTGACCTTTGGTAAAAATGATCCCGTTGCGTTAGCTTGTATTGACTATGGCTACAGCGTCGTTCCTTCCCAGTCAGACAAAGATGAACAGGGCAATCTTCTTCAAGATCCCTTTGATCCCCGTTGTACTGAATGGTTAGTTGAAATTCCCGTTGCTGTTCCGTGGGCCGATTTACCAGGGGCTGATCAGATTGATATCTCTAAATTTTCTGTCTTGGCACAATTTGATTTTGCCATGCAAGTCCAGAAACATTATGTTACTCACAACACCTCAGCAACGCTAGAACTCAGGGAACATGAAATTGAGGATTTAGGGCAAGCGATTTATCACGCTATTAAAAACAATGACGGGTATATTTCCGCAGCATTACTCGCCCGGTTTGATGCTTACCAAACCTTTCCTCGTTTACCCTTTGAACCGGTGGCTGAAGCAACCTATAACCAACTCATGCAAGAGGTGGAAGCACGGCGGAAAATGGATGATTTTCATGCTGCATTACTGAAGTATGATCAAGGAGAACTCTCTGAAGCAGGTCCCACTGGGTGCGATAGTGATAAATGTATGTTCCCCGAGTCTTTCCCCAATGAAGTCTAGGGAAATTTAAGGAAATTTTCAACTCTCACTGAGGATTTGGCATAGGTACAAGATTACCTATGCCATTACTGTATTGAAGTAAAGATAGGTCGGGAGTCAGTAGCGCAATAAATGATGAACAGTGTATCTTAACTCATAGTATTGAGGAATCAACTGACCCTTGTCTTATCTTTTGTTATCCGTTTCACCAGGGCTACCTATTTTCCCTTTAGTGCTTGTTGTTGCCTTTCTTGGCGCGGTGATTCTGCTGGCTGAAAGTTTGAATCGCATGATTGCTTCGGAAGCGGAATTAACCCGTAAAGTCGTGCATATTGGGGCAGGAAACGTCATTTTAATTGCGTGGTGGTTTCAAATTCCGCCTTGGATGGGCATTAGCGCAGCAGCGATCGCGGGAATGATTGCCTTGCTATCTTATTTTTTGCCAATTTTGCCCAGTATTAATAGTGTGGGACGGAAAAGCCTCGGCACCTTTTTTTATGCCATGAGTATGGGGATTTTAATGGCTTGGTTTTTTCCAGAAACTCCCCAGTATGCTGCCATTGGGATTCTTACGATGGCGTGGGGAGATGGCTTAGCAGCCTTAATGGGTCAAAACTTCGGTCGTCATCCCTACAAAGTGCTGGGTAGTACCAAAAGCTGGGAAGGATCATTAACAATGGCAACCGTCAGTTATTTCGTTTGTTGGAGTATCTTACTCCTCCAAGAAGGCAATTTTTGGCAAAATTGGTTAATTCCACTGATTATTGCGGTAATTACGACGGTTTTTGAAGCCGTTTCTAAATTAGGGATTGATAATTTAACCGTTCCTATCGTTAGCGGTGGCTTATCTTTCCTATTGGTTCAAGTATTGCTTCATTCCTAGGTTTGGTCACATTGAATACAGTTTGTTTTCTCTAAGGGATTCAGGCTAGATCAAAGTAACTTAGGGGGAAGAATGACTAATCAGTTAAGCTCTCAGCAACAACTTCGTTTCAATTTTTTACCGTCTTGGGCAAAGAGTCTGCAACCAAAAGACCTCTTTTTAAGTTTAATGGCTGGTGGCATTACTGGTATTATTGGAGTAATCCGTGCAATCTCTTATGCGGCTTTAATTTTTTCGGGCAGCTTAGGATCAGAATTAGGAGTCGGTGTGGGATTAACAGTTTTCAGTACAGGAATTGTTAGTTTTGTCGCTGCAATTTTCAGTGCGCTTCCAGGCATGATTGCCACTCCTTTAGCGGCACCGACCGCAATTACTGCGATTTTGGCAAGTGAAATCGTAACTGATTTAAAGGCAAATCTCTCTCCTTCAGAAATTTTAGTAACCGTGTTGGCGGCGATCGCGCTTTCTTCTATGGGCACTGGCTTATTTCTTTTACTTTTAGGACGTTTCAAACTGGGCAGTAAAATTCGCTTTATCCCTTACCCGGTGGTGGGTGGATTTATGGCAGGAACCGGTTGGCTTTTAGTGTCCGGTTCAATTCAAATTACTACTGATATTTCTTTAACATTTACTAATTTATCAACCTTTTTACAAGCGGATCCTTTAATCCATTGGGGAGCTGCCTTTGTGATTGGTTTAATCATCTTATTTATCTCTAGCCATTACCATCATTACCTAGTCATGCCGGGCACTTTATTAGGATTGATGGTGATCTTTTATGTGGTTTTGTGGACCAGTGGGATGTCGCTGACAGAAGCAAGAGAACAAGGCTGGTTATTAGAAACATTCGCCTCGGGTGGACTTTGGAAACCCTTAACTGTCTCTGATTTTAGCGCCATTCAATGGCCAGCAATTTTATCCCACTGGGGACTAATTGTTTCTTTAATGCTGGTGAGTTTACTCTCTTTAGTCCTGAGTAATAGCGGGATAGAATTAGTAGTGGGTCGCGACATTAGTTTGAATCGAGAATTAGAATCAGTGGGGATTGCTAATGTTGCCTCTGGATTAGGTACTGGTATGACGGGAAACCAAGCGCTGCCGAGTACATTATTAGTGGATAAAATTGGCGCAAATAGTCGTTTGGCCGGAATATTTTCCGGTATATTTTGTTTCTTTGTCTTAATTCTGGGTCCTTCTTTTATTTCTTTATTTCCTAAACCTATTTTAGGGGGACTGATTTTATATCTCGGACTAGCACTTTTAATTCAGTGGGTTTATAAAGCTTGGTTTAAACTGAATTTTTCCGATTATTTAATTGTTATCGCCACTTTAATTGTTATTAATGCTGTGGGTTTTTTAGAAGGAATTGCTGTCGGCTTTATCATGAGCGTCATTTCCTTCATGTTTAACTATAGTCAACTCAATGTTGTCAAACAGAGTTCTTCGATTGTGACAACAAGAAGTAATATCCATCGCACCGAACCGGAACGAGAAATTTTAAATAAGAACGGAGAAAAAGTTTATATCTTAGAATTGCAAGGCTATGTCTTTTTCGGCACAGCAGACTATCTCTTGCAACAAGTGCGCGATCGCGTTGAAACCATAGAAGAAAAGCCCTTAAGCTATATTCTCATTGACTTTCGAGAAGTGGAAGGACTCGATGCTTCTGGTGTTTTAACGTTTATTAAACTCCTGAAAATTGCCCGTCAACAAAAACTGACCTTGGTCTATACCAATCTCCTGCCTAAATTAGAAGCCCAATTGCGCCAGGGTGGAGGCATTGATGAAGACGAACAACTTTGTTATATTCTGCCCGATTTAGATCGCGGTTTGGAATGGTGTGAAAATCAACTCTTAAAAGATGCCTATTCAGAAACGACAAACAAAAGTTCTTTGAAAGAACAACTCGCTGATTTATTTCTGACGACAGAACAAGCAGAAGAGTTTGTTGAATATCTTGTGCCTAAAAAAGTCGTTGCCGGTGAAGTCATTTTTGAAGCAGGGGCAGATCAACAATGTTTATACTTTATTGAGTCGGGACAAGTGAGCGTGCTTTTAGACTTACCCAACGGTCAGACTAAACGGCTACAAACGCACTGTCAAGGTTCAGTTTTAGGAGAAATGCGATTCTATGGCAAACCGCCTCTTTCTTCCCTGGTCGTTGCGGATCGTCCCAGCCAACTCTATCGGCTCGATCGCGCCACCTTTGAAAAAATGAAGCGAGCCCATCCGGAACTCGCCTATGCCTTACAAGAATATATTGTCCGCTTCCTGTGTGATAGCTTGACGCGCCGAGAAGAACAAGTGCGAATCATTGCTTAGATGATAATTAGTCATTACATTAACTAATTTCAGAAGGCGGAGAGTTTTCAACTTCGGATGTGGGAAGGGGACGTTGCCGAGGATAATGACCAGGAGGCGGCGTTAATTCCTTCCCAGTAAACCAGCCATTTGTACAAAATTGAGGAAGAATTTCTTGGATAAATGCTTCTGCTGCTTTAGAACGATAGCGATTGGGATTAATAATTAAAGAGAGCGTTCGTTTGACCACAACCTCTTCAATGTTAATCCGGTAGAGGGTCCCCATTTGCAGTTCTTTTTCAATGGCAGAAATGGAGGCAAAGGCAACCCCTAACCCAGATTGAACAGCATTTTTAATCGCTTCAATGGAATTTAATTCCATTTCAATGTTCAGACGCTTTGGATTAATGCTCGATCGCGTTAAAACTTGATCAATCACTTTCCGAATCGTCGATTGAGAATCAAGGGTAATAAAATTGAGTTTGTAAAGGTCTTCTTTTGGAATCGCTTCCTCTTTTGCCATCGGATGAGAACTGCCCATAATCAGGGCAAGTTCATCTTCAGCATAGGGGAAGATTTGCAGGGTATCGTGTAATTCCGTGGGGACTTCACCGCCAATAATCGCCAGATCCACTTGCCCATTCGCAACACTCCAAGAGGTGCGACGGGTCGAATGCACTTGCAGTTGCACCGAAACATCGGAGTATTTTTGTCGAAATAAACCTAGCATACGAGGGAGGAGATAGGTTCCCGTCGTTTGGGAGGCCCCAATCAGCAAGGTTCCGCCCTGTAAATTTTGCAGATCTTCAATGGCGCGACAAGTTTCTTGACACAGGGAGAGGATTTTCTCGCCATAGGTCAGTAGGAGTTGTCCCGCTTCTGTAAGTTGCGCCCGCCGCCCCCCTCGATCAAATAACGGCACATTCATCTGGCGTTCTAAGTTTTGCACTTGCAGACTGATTGCTGGTTGAGACACATACAGAGTATCCGCTGCCCGTTTGAAGCTACCTTCTGCAGCGATCGCTTTTAAGATTCGCAGTTGATCGAGAGAAAACGGTATATCTGACATCTTTTCGCCAAAGAGAGGAGAATACAAGGAAAATAAGCAATAAACTAACGTTTCAATAAAAGGGTCATGACCAAGGGCCGAAAAAGGCAACCTTGCTGACCGCTTCTGAATTGACAGTAACACGAAATCACAACGCTTTAAGGAGTGAGCTTTACCAAGCGCAAGAATAGGCTAGGATGAGTAAGCAGGGTCAGCCTTGAAATTGACGTATGAATGGAGAAAACTGGTTCACAACAAGTCATTGGATAATGTTAGGATTGCTAGCTGGATTTGCTGTCGCCCACAGTGGTTTAGCGGCACTTCGTCCTTGGGGAGAAAAAATCATTGGGGCACGATTGTACCGGGTGGGGTTTGCCTTAGTCAGTATTCCCTTAGCTGTTATTTTAATTATCTATTTCTTCAATCATCGCTACGATGGCTTACAGTTGTGGCAAGTCCAAGGTCAACCGGGCATTTTTCCGACGGTTTGGTTTTTGTCAGCCCTCTCATTTTTATTTCTCTATCCCGCTACTTTTAACTTATTAGAAATTGCAGCGATCGACAAACCGCAAGTTCATCTTTACGAAACGGGCATTATTCGCATTACCCGTCATCCCCAAATGGTGGGGCAAGTCATTTGGTGTATTGCCCACACGTTATGGATTGGCACGTCTTTTACCTTAGTGACTTCTCTCGGGCTAATCGCCCATCACTTATTTGCCGTTTGGCACGGCGATCGCCGCCTCGCTTCTCGTTACGGCAGTGCTTTTACTGAAGCGAAACAACGCACTTCAGTGATTCCTTTTCTTGCCATTGTCCAAGGTCGTCAAACCTTAAAGTTACAAGAATTTCTTCGTCCCGCTTATCTCGGTGTCGCCATTTTTACTTATGGACTCTGGTTAGCGCACCCTTGGCTGATTCAGGTTACGGCAAAGGTAAACTTTTGACTCAGTCACCTGTTAAGTGTTGGCGTATAGGGGAAGGGTTGGGGGTTTGGGAAATTAGGAGATAAGGAAGGGTTAGCTGCTGTTCAAATGACTAATGACTAATGACTATGTTCCTGAGCCTGTCGAAGGATGACTAATGACTAATGACTAATGACTAATGACTAATGACCAATGACT
>CAZAYV010000015.1:0-38874 GCA_964489465.1 uncultured Dactylococcopsis sp.
CTTTGGTCATGATTCGGTTGCTTAGTTAAAGAGTGTTGAACATTACTGTTATCTTGAAGGGGTTGATCAAGCTGAGTGTAATTAAGATTGATGCGATGGTTTGATAGCATATCAATATCAATTCGCGACTATAGATGAGTTGTCGTGCGTACTGTGTCTAAGCATTACGAACAGTTATTGGTAGGTAATGCTAATTAAAACCAAAAGAATAAAACGTATTCAATCAGACATCATTGCTATAAAAATGCCATGAATGCATGACTTTGATGTAATATTTTTAATGGCAATTCACAGCAAAGAATCAGTACAGTAATGACAGCAAACTTTTTTCTGGCAGAGAAATTAGGGTTAGAGAGATGGAAATTGTTAAATTACGCGCTATGGTAGAACGGGCAATTGATGATGGAGAACTTTCTCGCCGTGAACGAGATGAAATTATGGAGGCAATCTATGCTAAGAAAACAATTACACGGGAGGAATGTCAACTGATGCGGGTATTACAACTAAAAATATGGACAGCGGAGATCATAATTCAGCGTTAATACAACTGTTACAACAAGTGCGTCTTTTAGATCCAGCCTCGAAAACTGAACAAATTGCCGATGTACTCATCGAAAATAATCAGATTCGAGAGATCGCTTCTGAAATTCCTGATTACCCTTCACAAACGCAGGTTAGGGATGCTGACGGTTTAATTTTAGCCCCAGGGTTAGTGGATCTCTACAGTCACAGTGGCGAACCGGGAAATGAGGACCGAGAAACCCTTGCTTCTCTCGCACAAGCAGCATTAGCGGGAGGTTTTACTCAGGTTGGCATTCTTCCCAATACTCAACCTCCACTCGATCACCCAGGTCAGATTGAGTGGTTACATCGTTTAACCCCCTCTGCTTCCCCTCAATTTGAACTGTGGGGAAGTTTAACCTTAGCAGGAAAGGGAGAACAAATGACGGAGTTGGGTGATTTAGCCCAAGCCGGAATTATTGGCTTTAGCGATGCGGTGTCTCTGTGCAATTTAGGGTTATTACGGCGGGTGCTAGAGTACCTGCAACCATTGGGAAAACCGGTTGCCTTAGCGGTGCGCGATCGCGCCCTTAGTGACAATGGGGTGATGCGAGAAGGAAAACTCTCTTTGCAAACCGGGCTACCTGGCGATCCCGCGATCTCGGAAACCGCTACTTTAGCGGCAATTTTAGAATTGGTTGCTGCCACTGAAACCCCCGTTCATCTGATGCGGATTTCCACAGCCCGCAGTGTGGAGCTAATTGCAGACGCCAAAGCCAGAGGCGTTCCCATTACGGCAAGTACAACCTGGATGCACTTACTTTTAAATACCGCGGCTGTAACCAGTTATGACCCCAGTTTAAATCTTAGTCCTCCTCTTGGCGATCGCGCGGATCAAATGGCGTTAATTGAAGGGGTAAAAGCAGGGATCATTGATGCCATTGCCGTGGATCATACCCCCTATACCTATGAAGAAAAAACCGTTGCCTTTGCCGAAGCCCCTCCCGGTGCCATTGGACTAGAGTTAGTACTGCCCTTGTTATGGCAAAATTTTGTCGAAAGTGGAGAATGGAACGCCTTAGAATTATGGCAGGCGTTGAGTCTTGCCCCGCGATCCTGTTTTAAGCAACCCCCACTGCGTTGCGCTGTCGGAGAACCCACAGCAGCAATTTTATTTGATCCCAAAAGGGCTTGGACAGTCTGCAAAAGTAATTTAAGATCGCTGAGTACGAATACCCCTTGGCTTGGTAAGCAAATTACGGGTCAAGTTATCGCAACCTTTTTTAGTGACGCAAAGTAACCTTCAATTATAGTGGAAAAATCTGAATCAATTTGGCAACAAGTTTGGGAAAATCTAAAAGCAATCGCGATCGCGCTCATTGTTGCCTTTTTAATCCGACTTTTTATTGCTGAACCCCGTTATATTCCCTCGGATTCGATGTTTCCGACCCTTGAAGTTGGGGATCGGATTGTCGTCGAAAAAGTCTCTTATTATTTTTCGTCTCCCGAATTCCGAGATATCATTGTTTTTAATCCGCCGGAATTATTACAAAATTTTGGCTACGATGCGGATCAAGCCTTTATTAAAAGAGTCATTGGTGAGTCAACAGAAACCATTGCTGTTCGTAATGGCAATGTTTACATTAATGGCGATGAAATTAAGGAACCCTACATCAAAGAACCGCCCAATTATCAAATTTCTTCGATTACTGTTCCGGAAAATAAACTCTTTGTTTTAGGGGATAATCGTAACAACAGTAATGATTCTCATGTTTGGGGATTTTTGCCAGAAAAAAAAGTGATTGGTCGCGCTGTCTTTCGTTTTTGGCCACCGGATCGCATTGGTATCATCAGTGGAAATTAACAGAAATATCACGTTAGCAGTGACACAATAAAAATTGTCCCTGCTCTAGGCTTGGAACTAAAGTAATTGAATTACGACATAACTAAGTAGATGTCTTTTCACCTCAAGGAAGTCAATCATGTTACGCTCTCTCACCCTCAGTTTATCGGCATTGGCAGTGACTTTCGGTAGTGTTAACTTGCCGGTTAATGCCAACCCGTTATCCTCATTTCTTCTTAATATCAACTTACCGGAAAATGAAGATTCCTTGTCTCGCCTTTTGAGTAACCGTCAAACCCAAGCCTCAGAATTTGAGTCTGGAAAACGGATAGCCCAAGCCCCACAAAACGTACCAGAAGTCATTGTTGATACGGTTCCTGATGATGGATCTGGATCTCAATCTTCTTCTTCGAGTTCTTCTACTTCGACGAGTTCTTCTTCTTCCAATGGAGAAGTGATCATTGAAAGTGAATCCTCAACGTCCACAACAGTTAACACAGATAACACAGATCGCCGCTTCACTTGTGAATACAATAATGGTCAATACACCGTGATGTACAACCCTCAAAACCAGCCTAATGAAAGTTATCCTTGGGCAATTCCGCAGCAAATGGGAGGGAACTGGTCACCCCAAAGACGGTGTAGTGAAATTAGTCAACGTTTGGAACTCTATCGTCCCGATGGCTTGTTAGAGCTACAAACCAGTGTGATGAATAATGAAAACATTGTTTGTGTGACCAGCCAAGCGGATCCTAGTTGTCGAATTGTATTTACAGTTCCCCGGGGACAAGACCCCATTACAACGCGCGATCGCGTTTTTGAAAATTTGGCGGATGCCAATCAAGGCATTTCAACCAGTGGGGTCAATACCTTTACCAATAACTCAAGTTGGGAGGACTTGTTAGGGGGGAATACTCGCGAAACCGATGAGAGCATTGATCTCCGTCCGTTTTTAGCTCAGGATGATGGTGGAACGGGTGAAGCACTCCGTTCGACAAATTCCTCTTCCCATTCCCCTTCTCGCTTAAATCCTGACCTGTTTCGCTAAATTTTTTGCGTCGGGGATGGCTCTGGTTTGACCTCATTATGTGGTATTTTTGGAAGGACGTGATCAACGCCAACCGATGGCTGGTCGCTCCTTCAGTGAGGGGACGACAGGATTGAAAATTTGACACAGGGGTGAGAAATGGCTTACGAAAAAGAAGTCGCAGTTGGAATTGAAGCCGCCTTGAGTGCTGCAAAATTATGTCAAGCGGTCCGTTCCAATATGCCGGATCACATTGAGAAAGAAGACCGCTCTCCGGTCACGATTGCTGATTTTGGTTCCCAAGCCATTATTTGTCAAGCATTAGCCCAAACCTTCCCCAGCGATCCGGTGGTGGGAGAAGAAGATGCCACTGCCCTGCGTTCCCCAGAAATGGCAGAACAGTTGGCGCAAGTCACGGACTATGTTAAGCAACACGTCCCCAATACTAGCACCGATGATGTGGCAGAGTGGATTGATCATGGCAATGGTGAACCTAGTGAACGGTTTTGGACCCTCGATCCGATTGATGGCACCAAAGGCTTTCTCCGGGGGGATCAGTACGCGATCGCGCTCGCTCTTTTAGAAGAAGGAGAAGTCAAAGTGGGGATCCTCGCCTGTCCTGCCCTTGCTCTTGATCTCGCCGCCCCCTTAGATCAAGAAGGACTGCTCTTTATTGCGGTTCGCGGGGAAGGAACCCGGGTCCGTCCGTTGAGTGAAGAAAACTGGAATACCATTAGTGTCACTTCTCCTAATGATGAAGAACATCTCCGCTTTGTTGAGAGTGTTGAAGCCGCCCATGGCGATCAAAGTCAACAAAACGCGATCGCGCAAAAAGCAGGCATTAAAAGCCCGTCTCTTCGCATTGACAGCCAAGCGAAATATGGTGCCGTTGCTTCCGGTTCTGCTGCCCTATATCTGCGGCTTCCTTCTCCGAAAAAGCCAGATTATCGGGAAAATATTTGGGATCATGCGGCGGGAACGATTGTTGTGGAAGAAGCGGGGGGACGGATCAGCGATATGTATGGCAAACCCCTCGACTTTTCGGTGGGAACGAAACTCTTCCAGAATCGAGGGATTGTTGTCAGTAATGGCTCTCTCCATGAATCGGTCTTAGCAGCATTGAGTGAGAGCTAAATTAGCGCCATTGTGGAAGATTCTTGCGATCTATTCGAGAAAAGCCAGGGCAAAGCCTCTACGAGATTGATCGCTATACCTCCTCAACGAAGCCTTTGTTGTTTAACTTTTGGCTGACTCAACATCAAGATAAAAACTCCCCAAATGAAGAAGGTGGCTCTGGAATTGACCCTCAATTAGCGTTAAACTTCGATTTCGTGACCGCTTACTTTGACCAAACCCGTGAAACAACCTTCTTCTTATTTACAACTTCTCCCCTACATTCGTCCCCAAGCTGTAACAATTTGGCAAGCCTTAGCGTGCACTGTCATTTTTGTTGGGATTTGGCCCCTGCTGGCTTGGTTAGCCGGATTAATTTCAACTGCTGTGGGAGAAGGGAATGTCACTCGGAGTGCGCAACTGGCGGGGATGACTGCTGTTTTGTTCCTGGTGCAAAAAGTGGCTCAATATGGGCAGGATCTCCTCATGGCAAAGGTCGCACTGGCTGTGGCGTATGAGGTCAGAACGGCGGTGTATGGACATTTGCAAACCCTCAGTATCGACTATTTTGAAACCACACGCACAGGGGACTTATCCTACCGCCTCACCGAAGATATTGATCGGGTAGGGGAAGTGGTGAATAATATCTTTCATCAATTTATCCCCAGTGTCCTGCAACTGGTTGCGGTTTTGGGTTACGTAATTTATTTGAATTGGCAACTGACGCTGGCGTTACTAGTGGTTGCGCCATTAATTGCGATTCTGATTAGCTGGTTTGGAGAAAAAGTGCAAACCCTCTCTCGCCGTAGCCAAAATCGGGTGTCTGACCTTTCTTCGATGCTGACAGAGGTATTCACAGGGATGCGCTTAGTGAAAGCCTTTGCCGCAGAAGATTACACCTTAGATAAATTTTGCACGGAAGCAGAACACAATCGCAACGCTCGCTATGCAGCAGAACGCCTGAAAGCGATTCAATTCCCAATTGTGGGTTTTTTAGAAGCCCTAGCCGTGTTACTCCTTTTCCTGTTGGGAGGATGGCAAATTGCGCAAGGGAATCTCACCACCAGCGAGTTTATTAGCTATGGGGCGGGCGTTTTGATGTTAATTGATCCGATTTCCATCACTACTACGAACTATAACGAGTTTAAGCAAGGGGAAGCCTCTGTCGCCCGAGTTTTTGAGTTGATGGCGATTCAACCTCGCGTGAAAGAAGAAAAAGGCGCGATCGCGCTACCGCCGGTCCAAGGAGAAATTACATATTGTCAGGTTGCTTTTGCTTATCCCGAAAGTCACGATTGGGTATTAAAAGACCTCAACTTTACTGTACAACCGGGAGAAATGTTAGCCCTCGTGGGAAGTTCCGGGGCAGGAAAAAGCAGTTTAGTTAATTTACTTCCTCGTTTCTACGATCCTCAGCAAGGGGAAATCTTAATTGATGGCACCAATATTCGCCACGTCACCCTCAATAGTTTGCGGCGTCAAATTGGCATTGTCCCCCAAGAGACGATTTTATTTTCGGGAACAATTGCTGAAAATATTGCCTTTGGTCAACCAGAAACTAGCTTAGAGGCGGTAAAAGAAGCCGCCCAAGTTGCCAATGCCCATCAGTTTATTTCCCAATTAGCCCAGGGCTATTACACCTATGTGGGAGAACGAGGGATGAATCTTTCCGGGGGACAACGTCAACGGATCGCGATCGCGCGGGCTGTGTTACTCGATCCGAAAATTCTCATTCTTGATGAAGCCACCTCCGCCCTTGATTCGGAATCAGAAGCCTTAGTCCAAGAAGCGCTCGATCGACTGCTCAAAGAGCGTACAGTTTTCATTATTGCCCACCGTTTAGCCACCGTTCGCGGGGCAGATCGAATTTTTGTTTTAGAACAAGGTCAAATTACTGAAGTGGGAACCCATGAACAACTCCTTGCCCAGAAAGCCCGCTATGCTAAATTTTACGCTCAACAGTTTCAGTAAGGTTAGTCCTTTGTCGTTCATTCTTTGCCGAAGTCTCTAATGACAAATCACCAATGACTAGATCTTAAAGCGTTTCCAAATACCCCAATAAATCAGACATATCTTGAGGCTTAGGTTGAAATTTTGGCATGGGTGGTGTATCGCCACTGATTACTTGTTGAATTAAATGTAACTTCGATTTACGTTCCGAAATATTATGTAGGCTGGGGCCAACATTGCCATCCGCTTTTATACCATGACAACCGGCACAATTAATTTGAAAAATTGCCTCTCCTCGTTCGGAATCGCTAGGGGCAGCGAGAACTTCCTGTACATAAGGATCAGAAACCTGATATAGATAAACTCCAAGTACGCCAAGACCGACGAGGAGCAAAGCACAAATTATTATAATTGTCAACCGCTTCACCAGCTCTGCGACTGGTTGAGCTACTTGATTTGTCACTATTTTGTTTGTACTGTCCACGCCCAATTAAGTTTATTAAAAAGTTCTAACTAAATGTTACCGCTTTTTTACCGAACTTATCATGAGTCTGTGCTTCTTGACTAACGGTAGCAGCAGGCATCTTCCTCAAGGGACAAGGGGACAAGGGGGACAAGGGAGACAAGGGAGACAAGGAAGAAAAGATCAGCACACTCATCCTCAAGACAAAATTGATCGCCCAGGAGAAAGCTTTGGCAAAAAAAATCCCCCTTAGCGGACTCGGTCAGGAGATCTCGCTTTTGAGAAAAAGCAGCGTATTAATCAGATTGATCTTTAATGAGGGATGGAATTTGTGTCAAAATTTCGGAGGCAACAACACTAGGCGACTGTTCGGCTTGGATTTTAATTTTTAAATCAGCTTGGGCATAGCGATCGCGACGTTCTTGCAATAAATTTTCTAAGGTTTGTCTGGGATTTGCCGTTTGTAAGAGAGGGCGACTCTCGTCTTGCGCAAGACGTTCCATAATTAAATCAATGTCTGCATCTAACCACACCACTAAGCCTTGTTGTAAAAAACTCCAATTATTTTGCTTCAGAATAATGCCACCACCAGTCGCAATGACGCTGCGAGTATAGGTGGATAATTCTTGTAAAACTTTTGTTTCTAACTCCCGAAAATAAGCTTCCCCCTCTTTCGCAAAAATTTCAGTGATGGCTTCCCCTTGAACTTGAGTAATCAACTCGTCAGTATCAAAAAAACGATAGGTCAATTGTTGAGCAATTGCTTGACCAACAGCAGTTTTTCCCACGCCCATCATCCCGATGAGATAAAGATTTAAGCCTTGCAATAAATCAGCGTTGGTTTTCTTCATCATCCTCTTCGTTTTCGTCTTGCGGCAGATTCCATAAGGGAGGACGAATGACACGATAGTTCGCCTCGTAAATTGTCGGGGAATTGCGTTTTTCCTCCTCATCCTCCTGCTGATTATACTGGTCAGAAATTACATCTTCTTCACTAAAAGTCTCCTGCTGTGACCGGTATTCAGGATTGGGATCGCCGCGATAGCGATAGGAAGAAACCGAACTTTGTTGCACTCGTTGTTCCCGTTCTTGTTCTCGATCATCCCTATCATCAAAATCATAATCGCTATTATCCATCACCGGATTATTCTTTTGACGCGGTGGTTCTTCAATATTCCACTCATCATCAATATCATTCCAACCTTCTCTTTGGGGAGGAGACTCCCAATCTTCTTCTGCCTGATCAAAAGAACTGCCAACGGTGTAATTAATTTGCTCTGATTGCTCATATTGAGCAGTTTTTTGCTGATTAGAAGTATTTTTAGCAGTAAAGTTCTCTGTTTGTTCTTCTTCTACTTCGGGAAACTCAAAATCGCCTTCTTCCTCATCGTCATCCCCTTCCCGAGGTCGTCTCGCTTTAGGGGCAAAAACACCGAGTAAAAATTGTAAAAAAATACTGGCGATGAGTCCCGCGATCGCGCTCAAAATCAGCCATAGTCCAACTGGAAGCGCAACCGTTTTACTGCCAAAAATTATAATCGCAATTAAAGGGGAACGATTCTGGAGAAAAAAAATCAGTCCTGCTACCAGAATAATTGCCCAAATCGTTAGTTTTATTTTTGCATTTTTCATCTTTCCTGAGGTCATTCTTAACCCATATTGTGTTTAATTTTGCTAGCTATTTTTCCGATAGAATGTCAAACTATAAATAATCCTCTATTCATTGCAGTTACGAATATGGTTAATCCCTCAATTCAACTGCCAAAAATTTCTCCCGTTCTCACTTTGTTTGCTGCACCGGAAGCCGCCTTGGAAGTCTATATTTGTCAACCGACTCCTTTCGTGCAAGATAACTTAGAAAAAATGTTACCGGATTGGACACTTCCCACCGCTTGGGTGATGATTATTTTGCAGAAGGCACAGTTTTCCTTATGCGCTCGCTCAAATATTGTAGAGCAAGAAAAACAACGATTGCGAGAACGATTCATGCGCTTTGGGGTAGAAGTTGCCTTCGACTTAAAAGAACAGGGCACTCTTGCTGATCTCATTGATCCACGCAGTGGACAACCCTTACTCTCTCATCCCGGTGTTCTCAATCATGATGATGTGAAAGTAGTGTCTACCTTACTCGGTTTTCACACCGATCCTGGGAATTGCACTTGCATCATTCATCCCCAGTGGGGTGATGCAGTTTATCCGAGCGTCATGTTATCCTCTGCCGATCCCAAACAAATTAAAGCGGTACTAGAAGCAGCCGCTGAAAGGTTTCACTGGCAAGTGAGCCATTCTCCAGAATCGTAGGGCGATAGCCCGCGCCGAAGGCATTCCGGAGCGGGGCTTTCAAGCTGGAGCAAAGCGTGAGGACGGAAATGAATTCCGCGGTCACTTAAACGGGCTGTGTTATTCTGTGGGAGGTGAAGATGATTGAATAAGAAGGAGATACCGTGCCGTACACGATTGTTACAAATACTTGTGAAGGCGTGGCTGATTGTGTAGAGGCTTGTCCGGTTGCCTGCATCCACGAAGGACCTGGCAAAAATGAGAAAGGAACCGATTGGTATTGGATTGATTTTGATACCTGTATCGACTGTGGCATTTGTTTACAGGTTTGTCCAGTGGAAGGGGCAATTGTTCCTGAAGAACGTCCCGATTTACAGAATACGCCACAATAGAAAAAAAATATAAGCGAACCGCATTTCCTGTTCCATGAGTGATCTACTGACAGTTACAGACGTTTACGCGGGGTATGTCAAAGATTTATATATCCTGCAAGGGATTAACTTTTCGATTCAAATGGGAGAGTTAGTCGCCGTAATTGGTCCCAATGGGGCAGGAAAATCAACGCTGGCAAAAGCAATTTTTGGCTTATTGACCCCCAGTCACGGTGAAATTCGCTTTAACGGGGAAAGGATTGGTGGATTAAAGCCCAATCAAATTGTGCAGCGAGGAATGTGCTATGTCCCTCAAATTTCTAATGTCTTTGCGGCGCTATCGGTAGAAGAAAACTTGGAAATGGGGGCATTTATCTGCAAAGGGTCGATTAAGCATTTGAAGGATAAAATTTACACGATGTTTCCGGTGTTAGCCCAACGTCGTCGGCAAAAAGCGGGAACGCTTTCGGGAGGAGAACGACAAATGTTGGGGATGGGGCGCGCGTTGATGTTAGACCCCGATTTATTAATTTTAGATGAACCTTCGGCGGCTTTATCCCCCCTCCTGGTAGCAACCGTATTTGAACAGATTCAAGCAATTAATCGTACCGGCAAAGCGATTATCTTAGTGGAACAAAATGCCCGGAAAGCTCTAGAAATGGCTCATCGCGGTTATGTTTTAGAAAATGGGCGCGATCGCGTTATGGGGTCTGGCAAAGAATTATTGGATAATCCCCAAGTGGGAGAACTCTATCTCGGTGCCGCCTACCAACAAGAGACTTAAGGAAATTATCGGTTTTCTCGACTATCCATTACGGGCGTGATCAGCCACAATAAGAAATAAAGTATCAGTTCAATTTGACTGAAGAAAAACCCCTATGAGTAATAGTTACAACTTCCGCAAAGCCATGCAGGAAACGCGTGGCAGCGCGATTATTGGACCGAATGTCATTGCCAATGCGCTTCCCTATCTAGGAGGAGGCTTAGTTCTCACCGCTGTGGGAACCTATGGTGGCTTAGGCGTGATTAGCAGTGCGCCTCAACTGTTCATGCCCACCTTCATTGCTGCTATCATTGCTCAGTTAGTGCTCTTTTTTATTGCCCGAGGCGTTGCTGAAAACGGCAATAACAGCACTGCACTACCCTTACTGGTGCTTTATAGCCTTTTGTCCGGTTATACCCTCAGCGGCTTAATTTTTGTTGCCCTCAATAGTAGCGCTGGTGTCGGTGGCGTTGGTATTGCCGCCCTGGGTTGTGGTGCCACCTTTATCGTTGCGCGATCAGTGGGTTCTAACCTTTCTGATGAAGATGGCATGGCGCTGAGCAAAACAGTACAGTTGGGCGTCATTGCCCTGTTAGTGGTATTAGTGGGTCAACTGCTCTTTAGCTTGTTTGGTGTTTTTACCCCCACTTGGCTAGAAATCGGAATTTCTGGCTTTGGCACCCTGCTCTTTGCTGGCGTTGCTGTGGTTGACTTCTACATCCTTCCCCGCACCTATGAGGATGAAAAATACCTCCCCGCCGCACTCTCCATGTATCTCACTTACATCAACCTGTTCATTTTCATTTTACGTCTTGTCATTGCCCTGAGTGGCGGTCGTGAGTAATTTTCATTCAAATTAAGTTAGTTTTCTGCACCCTCAGCTGATGAGGGTGTTTTTTGTTTGCCTTTTCCCTAATTGTTTAGTAATTTAGTGAATAAGGCGCTTTAAAAACGAGTTTCATACTCAACTGTTAAGCTTTGATCCTCAGATAAATCAGTCGAGCCTCGTAACAAAATGTCATCGCTTAAGCGATAACGGATACTGTATTGCAATGGCTGTTCTACATTAAAGTTCCCATTAAAGATGGTGAGTACCGAAAAGGAAAAATCATTACTAATATCAATACCCGCCTCTGCAGCAAACCCTAATGCGGAATCGGAATTTTCTTCTCCTTCTCCTTCTTCCGTTTCTGTAGGAATTAGCGTCGGAAAAATCCGAAACTCACTTAAGCCTAAAGCATCGCCAATAGTGTTCTGAAAAGTACCTAAAAAGGTAGAACCAGCGAAGTTAGCTAATCCTAAAGCCGTGTTACCTTGTCCAAAACCACTGGTTAACCCCCCACCGAGAAGTGCAACAATTTCTGTTTCACTCCGATTGGGATCGCTACTTAAAGTCAACACATCATTATTTGCCCTTAATTGTCCCGGTTGGAGTTCACTGGCTCGTCCTTCTACTAAAGCTTCTACTTCCACTGATCGTAACGTTCCCACACCCGGATTAATGCCAGTACTCACTTCGTTGGCTGCACTAGCATTACTAATGCTCCCGCTCGTTTCAGTAACCGAGGTGACTAAACGTAGATTGAGAGTGGGGTCTAGCCCTTGGCTCGGAATAAATGTGGCAGTTTGTTCGTAGCCGTTAGCTAAACGAAACTGAGTGGGCCCCAAATTCACTTGACCGCCTTCTAAGGTGATCGTTCCCTGAGGACGAAGAGTCGCCAGGGTGCCATTGAGAGTCAGATCTCCCTCCGCTAAGAAATTCATGATCGGTGGACGGGTCACATTAAGGTTTTCCCCGAGCGTAATTTTTAAGTCCCTGAAGGCGAGATTGGAGGTATTATCTGGAGAAGTCCCATTGTTGGTTGGGGCTGAATCTTGTCCAGCTAAAATGATTTTTCCCTCTGACACGGTCATTTCCCCGCCAATTTCCGGCTCAATTACGCTTTGACCAATATTAATCTTTCCAGCAACCGCTCCTTCATAGACATTGGGAAGCTTAACACTCAAGTCGTCTAGGGTAATATCGAGGCTTTCGGAACTAGCAGTGGGGTTAAATAAGGGCAATCCTCCCGTTGCAATAACCTTTCCCCCACCCAGATCAGCATTAAATTCTTCTACAGAGAGCTGATTAAAATTAAATGTGACTCGGCTATTAATATTGGTTAACGGTTTAGGAAGCACTTCGGTGCCAATACTAGCTTGGGAAAGCGTTACGACACCAGTGGTATTCAATTGGTTAAATTGAAAGTTCTCCTGATTAAAGGAACCATTAATCGCAAGATTAACGGCCCCTTCTCCGCCCTGCCAGGTTAATTGACCATTGGTAATGACATCAAGAAGCGCCAAGCCATCATCTTGGAGGTTAATATCGATATTTAAATCATCTGAAGCGGGAGGAACCACGGCAAAAGGAAGTTGATAGGGAATATCGCCGCTGACAGTTAGAGGGTCGCTATCTTCAGACAGTAACCCTTCGGCAAAGAAATTCAGTTGGGAGTTGTTATAGCTAAAACTGCCCTGAATCGTCTCAACAGGAGTTTGATTGAGCGTTGCTTGTTCAACACTGAGTTCCCCTCTGGCAGTAGGGTTATCTTGTTTGCCCGCGACAGTTGCTGTGCCATTAACAAAACCACTAACACCGATAAACTCTGGCAGTTCAACAATATCTTTTAAGTCAGCAATAGGAATTTTATTCACTTGTAATTGGGCGGATTGGTTTTGCCCGCCGATGGTACCGGAAAGATTAATAAAACTCTCTCCAGAGGCGAGGCGAACCGGGAGGAGGGTGATCACCCCATTATTCAGGCTACCCTTGGTTGTGACAGTTTGTGCTTGGTAGGGTCCCCATTGCCAAGCATTACCTTTAAGATTAAACTCCCCTTGGATATCTGGAAGATTAAACGAGGTTCCTTGGAGGCTAACCTGACCGGTAAAGTTGCCTTGAGCCGAATTGAGAGGTGGAATGGCAGTAACAGTATCTTCTTCTGCTTGCATTTGCGCAAGGAGGGCTTTAATTTCTGAGAATCGTCGCAGTTGGGTTAAAATCGGTTGGTTTTTGATCTCAACTGACGTAAAATCTAGATCATTAGCATTCCCATAATTAGGAGTAGCAAAATTGGGATTGAGATCAGAGAACTCAAAAAGTTGCAGCGCACTGAGAATGTCTTGAATCCGCCCTTGTTCAATGTTGAGGTTGGCTTGAAAATCTGGGCTCGGTTCACTAAGGTTAAGGCGACCACTGGCACGATATTTGCTTTCTTGTTCGATGAGAGTCGCTTCTTGGACAGTGACGGTATTGTCAAAATAGGTAAAGTTTGCAGTAACGCGATCGCTGTTAAAGCGTCCTAAAGCAGGATCTAAGAGAGCAAGTTCCCCAGAAAGGTCATAATTGTTGAGATTGAGGGCGAGTTCTCCTTCTAAGTTCCCAGAGATCGGTTGAGTTGCGAATGAGGCGGGGAGAGGGGTAAAGTCTTTGAGGAGGTCAAGGGGAATGTCATCTAACGTGACTTGTAAGGTGTTGTTTTGGCGGGTTCCTTCAGCAATGGCGTCGTCTCGTTTAACGAAAAAGGAAGTGGGTTCTAGTGGGAATAAACGATTCGGTCGTGGTGAAGATAACGCCAACTGAATTTGATCAGGGGATTCCGTATTTCCGATTAAGCTCAGCTGCAACCCTTGTTCGGCGTTGACTTGGATCCCACCGGTCATTTCGGGGTCAAAGGTTAACTCTTCGACACCAAAGTTTTGCAGACGAATCCTGCCTTCGGCTTGAGGTTGGATCAAATTACCAGTAAGGGTCCCGGAAAAATCGGCAAAGCCCTGTACATCTATTGACTCCACTGCTTGCGGACGCGGGAGTGGCAGTTGAGCTAAATTGAGTTGTTGCGCATCAACCGTTAAGTTGATTTGTTCAACAATTGCTTGTCCCTGCTGCTCAAAGTCCAGATCAACGATGCCTTCGGCAAAAAAGTTTTCTGCTTGGGCTTGTTCGAGGATGACTTGTTGACCATCCCAACTGAGGCGCGTGGTCAGAGGACGAGTAATCAGGGCAAGTCCTTCACTGAAGTTTAAGTTGGCTTGCGCGGTCATCCCTGCGGGCGTGAGGTTCTCAAGGGTCCCCTTCACGGTCACTTCGCCAGCGAGATTCCCTTGTAATTGGTCTGAAAATTGAGAGAGTTGGATATTTTTTGGAGTTGCGACGACTTGAAAGGCTCCTTCATCTAAGCGAATGACATTCGCCGTTATACTGCCCCCTGAAACTTGATTAACTGCAGCCGTTCCTTGCACGGTAATGCCAGCTGGGGTTAACTGATCTAAGGTTCCTTGAGCAGTGAGTTGCGTATCAATGACGGCATTTTGTAGGAGTGGCGGTAGGTTAGGAACAAAGGGAGAAAGCTGAAGACGGTCAGCCTGTATTTCCCCTTGCCAGTTCCCTTGATTTAGACGAACGTTACTGAGCGCAATTTGTTGGTTTTGATCATTGCCATCAATTGTAATTGACCCTGACCCAGTGCCTTGAATTTGGTTGCGGGCAAATTCGTTGATATCTGCATTAACCTGAAACTGTGCAGAGAGCAATTCATTGAACTCTGGTGGAGTTTGAGGAGCAAGTAAAGCAATGGGAATGTCTCTGAGTTGGAAATCGGCATTCAACTGACCTTCATTCAAAGTAATGTTGGTGGCAGCCAATTCTCCTTGCGGAACCCTTAACGAACCTGATCCATTAACCCGCAGTCTTTCAGGAGAAAAGTCAGCAATATTAGCATCAAGGCGAAACTGTCCGGAAATAGGCTTTTGAAGTTGAGGAGGCACTTGCTCACTCAGTTGTTCAGGTTGCAAGGCATTGACGTTAATTTGAGCTTTTAGGCGACCTTGAGCCAGTTGCAATTCCGGTAGAGTTACTGTCCCCTCAGCAATGGCTAAATTGGCTGTTCCTTCTCCCTGAAGACGTTTCCAGTCCCTTAAGGATCCTCTAATTTCACCAGAGGCATTCAAGGTGCCAAGATCCTCAGGAAGATTCTCTTGATAAGGGCGAATGATTTCTCCAGAAACATCGTTCACCTGAAAATCTAAGGCAATTTTTTGGTCGTCAGTCAAGTTAAGCGTTCCTTGAGCAATTACTGTTCCGCCTGTTTTGGGAGTCGCTTGAAAGTTCTCAACCTTGAGTTGTGTTCCTTGTACCGAGAGTTCCGTTTGCAAACGACTTATTTTGACTTGATCAACGGTTGTGGTTTCAGTGCTCTTGGCAGTGATGTTAATTTGGGGGTTATCTAAGGCACCGGTAATGGCAAGATTAGCTTCAATGGTTCCACTGATTGGAATTTTACTGGGATCAATATCAATGGCGGATAAAAGCTGAGCCACTGGAGTCGGTTCCACATTGGCTGTTAAATCATAGCCCTGAGCAAGGTTAATGTTTCCTTGGGCAGTCGCGTTAATGTCACCCAATTGAGTATTGAGATTTTCAACAATAATCTTTTGTCCAGCAAGCTCGAGCTTGGCGTTGGTGTTTTCAATCGCAGTGGTAAATTGGTTCAGTTTTCCCTCAAAATTGTTTAATTCGGCAGTTCCTTGAAAACTGGGCAAACTGCCATCTAAGGCAAGAGAAATGTTGGTTTGAGCGTTCAGTGTTCCTGCTGAAATATCGAGGGGTGAGGCAACTAAGCGGGCTAACTCAGCCACGGCTAATTGATTACTACTGAGCGCAATCTCCACTTCGCCATTTTCGAGATGCGCTTCTCCTTCTAAGTCGAGACTACCTTGGGTATTGGTAACCGATAAGTTTTTGGCTTGAAAGGGAATGCGTTGATTATTGTCTAAAAACTGGCTCTTGACTTGCGGTAAAGTTAAATTAACAGGCGCTTTCAGTTCTCCTGCTGGGTTGCGGGGGTAAAGTGCAGCACTTCCATTTTCAATGGCGAGGGTCTTTACTTTAAACGCGATCGCGCCAGGGGGTTGCGGTGTGAGTTTTGTGGTGAACCATTTCCGATTGGGCGTTTGCTTAACGGTAATCTCGGGTTTGACGAAGGTAACATCTAATTCCAGAGTCTGTTCAGTAATGAGCTTGAAGGGAGTAAAATCAATTTCAACAGCAGCAATTGTTGTTGCTTCTGAGTTGTCTTCTGTGGGTGGAATCACACTTGCGCCAAAGGTCAGAGAAGTCAAGGAAAAGGCTTCGAGATCCCCTACTTCAACGGGACGGGAGAGAAGGGCACTCATACTTTTAGCGACAGTTGGCGAGAGCCGATAATTCACAAAATACCAACCGTAAGTCACTCCTCCCCCTAATCCCAGAAGAATCAAAATCAGCAGCGATCGCAGCCAACGGGGCTGAGAGGGCGATGAGGGAGATGGCTCAGGAAGAGATGTCTCTGAGGTTGAATCCGATGGGGAATTAGGCTGAGCACTCATGATCGCAATTTAAAGATTAGGAGATTTAAGTTGAAAGGACTTCTCACCAGACTCCGGTTTTATGGATTGAGCCATTTAGCTGCCATAATACCAACGATTGCGGACAAAACGGGGGGACTCAAAAATTGCACCACATTGGGTTGGGTGAGAACGGCTTCAAAAATCTCCGGATAATGCTCATACGTATAAGTCGCCACATGACTAATGTCTTTGGCATTCATTCGTCTGGGATCAGTCGTTTGGATGCTCACCGTCTCGGCTAAGGTTTGTTCCTCAATTCCTTGGTCGCGAAGTTGCTTGATGAGCTGATCGGCAATCCCTTGACGTTGTTCTCGATTCAGATTAGGAATAATTTGCTGAAGTTCCCGTCGAATTAAAGGTGCTGATTTGCTCATCGGCTGGCGATTTTGCTGAGGGGGGAAAGAGTTTTGTTCTGCTTGCTTTTGAGTTTTGGGTTTTATTTTTTCGGATTGAGATGACATTTAAAGACTCCTTTTGAATGCAAAATTTTAGCTTGAAAGGAAATAGTTTTATCAAAAATTGTTATCGATTTTTTATTAAGGTAACAAAAGCGCGATCGCGCTCCTTCCCTCGCAAGCAAGAAATAACAATTAAAAACTCCCTTGTCACAGCAAGGGAGCATTGAATCATCCAATAAGGAATATTTGTTCTAAGCTTTGACGCTCCAAAATTTGAAGAAGTTGGATTCTTGGGCTGAATCTTGCCTCCGTCAACTCAGTTGACTGTGGTCTTACAGTCTCATGTCTTGTCCGACTACACCTTTTACAGCAAGCACTCTTCAGGACAACTCCCCAAGCGTTTAGATTTCCGTCCGCCCGACGGTATCGTAAGTTTATTTTTCTCTCCCGCCCTTGATCCTTCTTGAGCAGTGGAGCAATGGGGCAAGCGGTTTCCGATACCAACTTGGTGATACTAGCTTTTATACAGCCGGAGCTTTAGTGAGGATAGGTTCGCGTATCACGGCTAATCCAAGATGTCTCCTTTAGCTTACGTTCAATGTACCAGAAACTTTTTCGATTCGCCAACTTCGAGATATCGAATCTCTCCGTTGACCCGCCTTATCACCAACGGCTGAAGCACGTTGGTTTTACGGCGACTTTTATAAATTTAATCAATATAACCCATCAATAAGCTCGGATCATCAATTTGATTAGAGGCAACGGGACGATTGCCAAAGTTAGAATAAGTTTCATCAATTTTGAGCTTGCTTGCTCCAATCGGACGATTTCCAGAAGAATAAAAGTTACCCACAGTTGGCACTTGACTGGCAAAAACGGGACGATCTCCGCCCATGGTATGGAAAGTTTCCGCAATTTTTAATTTACTGGCAAGGATGGGACGATCTCTGCCCATACTACGGAAAGTTCCTGCAAGTTCAAGCTTCCCTCCACTCACCGGACGATCCCCAACTGATTTCAAAGCCAGGGCGTTTTGACTGTCCTGAGTTGCTTTCTCTTCCGATTTGGCTTTGGTTTTAGAAGTGGTTTTAGAAGTGGTTTTCTGTTTCTCAGCTTCTAAGGTCGCATATTCCTGCACTTGTTCTTCACTCATGATAATTTCCTTTTAATTCGCCTTCCCAACTTAAGCTGTTTCTGAAGACAGTTTATCTTTTCCGTTACTGATTTTAAACTTTTAGGTTTTCTTTTGATTTATTTCTATTATAGGAAGTTATGGAGATTTCGTACAAAACCCTTGGCAATTTGGGCAAGAAAAGCTGATCGGACTAATAAAAAAAAATTATAGTTGGTTAGGGAAGGTCAGTCAATCGCGCTTCCCAGGATCGGACTTGTGCTTGCGCCTCCGGTGTTCCTTCCGGAGGAAATGTTGTGAGAAAGTCTTTATCCCTTGCCGGAACATAGGGACCTTCTTTAAGCTCAAATAGAACTGTATTGGGCGCCAAGGCAACTAAGGTGTGAAAGGTTCCTTCGGGAATTTCAATGCCATATTTGTGATCTTGTGGACTAAGTTTCTCAGTATGAATCACGGTTCCTGACTCCTCGAATAGTAAGACTCCCGCTTTTCCTTGTAGCGCGAGAAAAAACTCAAAGCCATTTTTATCTTCTGGACGAGTATGGCGATGGGGACGGACATAAGTTCCGGGTTGCATAATATTGATGAAGCGTTGCACTTGCTCAGAAAGTTGATGAAAATTGTGATTTTTCCGTAGGCGCTGACTATTTGCTGCTTCATTGGCTACGGTATCAATTAGCGTTTGGTTAAGGAGTTTTAGATTCGTCATTGGTCACTGGTCATTCGTTACTCATGATTAATTGTATTTCATTTCTTGTAAAAAGAAAAAATAACTAATAACAAATAACGTCCCCTAATTCACCTTATACTTTAACAGATTAAATAACGCAAGATGTCAGATTTTCAACTACAATCATCTTATCAACCGACAGGAGATCAACCGCGCGCGATCGCGCAATTAACCCAATCTTTGCAAAGTAAAAATCGGTTTCAAACCCTTCTCGGGGCAACGGGAACTGGAAAAACTTATAGTGTTGCTCATGTCATTGAAAAAGTCGGTAAACCCACTTTAGTTTTAGCGCATAATAAAACGTTAGCGGCACAATTGTGCAATGAGTTGCGAGAATTTTTTCCTGATAATGCGGTCGAGTACTTTATTAGTTATTACGACTATTATCAACCGGAAGCTTATATTCCCGTTTCTGACACTTATATCGAAAAATCCGCTTCAATTAATGATGAAATTGATATGTTGCGCCATTCAGCAACGCGCTCTTTATTTGAACGACAGGATGTTATTGTTGTCGCCTCCATTAGTTGCATTTATGGTTTAGGAATGCCCAGCGAATATCTTAAAGCAGCGATTCCATTACGCTTAGGGGAAGAAGTGAATCAGCGTCAACTGTTAAGAGACTTAGTCTCAGTTCAATATGCTCGCAATGACACAGAATTACAACGGGGAAGATTTCGCTTGAAAGGCGATGTTTTAGAGATTGTTCCGGCGTATGAAGACCGGATTGTTCGGGTAGAATTTTTTGGGGATGAAATTGATGCGCTACGTTATGTTGACCCGACAACGGGGGAAGTTTTAAACAGTTTAAAAGGGATTAATTTATATCCGGCGCGTCACTTTGTGACCCCGGATGAACAATTAGAAGCCGCCTGTGAAAATATAGAATTAGAATTAAAACAACGCTTAGAAGAATTAGAATCGGCAGGGAAACTATTAGAAGCGCAACGGTTAGAACAACGGACTAAGTATGATTTAGAACTCTTAAGAGAAGTGGGATATTGTAATGGCGTTGAAAATTACTCCCGTCATTTAGCTGGCAGAAATGCCGGAGATCCACCGGAATGTTTGGTGGATTATTTTCCTGAGGATTGGCTGTTAGTTGTAGATGAATCCCACGTGACAGTGCCGCAACTGAGAGGAATGTACAACGGCGATCAATCGCGGAAAAAAGTCTTAGTGGAACACGGCTTTCGGCTTCCCAGCGCAGCGGATAATCGTCCGTTGAAAGCGGAAGAATTTTGGGAAAAGGTCAATCAATGTATTTTTGTTTCGGCAACGCCTGGAGATTGGGAAATTGAACAATCGGATGGCAATGTAATTGAGCAAATTATTCGTCCCACGGGTGTCCTTGATCCGCAAACTTTTGTCCGTCCGACAGAAGGACAAATTGATGATTTGTTAGGCGAAATTAAAGAGCGCGCTGATAAAAATGAGCGGGTTTTAGTCACCACTTTAACGAAACGGATGGCGGAAGATTTAACCGAATATTGTGAAGAACGAGACATTCGCGTCCGTTATTTACACTCAGAAATTCACTCGATTGAACGAATTGAAATCTTGCAAGATTTACGACAAGGGAAGTTTGATGTTTTAATTGGTGTGAACTTACTTCGGGAAGGATTAGACTTACCAGAAGTGTCTTTAGTTGCCATTTTAGATGCGGATAAAGAAGGCTTTTTACGCTCAGGACGATCCCTGGTGCAAACCATTGGACGGGCAGCGCGTCATGTGGACGGACAAGCCATTTTATACGCTGACAATCTAACTGATAGCATGGACTACGCGATTCAAGAAACGGAACGACGACGAACATTACAAATGGAACATAACGAGAAACATGGCATTACTCCGCAGCCGATTGTGAAGAAACAGAATAATTCCATTCTTGCCTTTCTCGATATTTCCCGGCGTTTAAATGCCCAACAGTTAGAAATGGTCTATGAACAAGCCGATGACTTACCCTTAGATAAAATTCCGCAACTGGTGGAACAATTGGAAGCAGAAATGAAAGAAGCCGCAGAGAATTTAGAGTTTGAAAAAGCCGCTAGCTTGCGCGATCGCGTGAAAAAATTAAGAGAAAAATTACTCAGACATTAAATCATTTTCGTAACGATCATCGAGATGACACGGCTAAGCTTCAAACTCTTCCACCGCTTCTATCACATGAACCGCATACATCATTGCGGGACCGCCTCCCATGAGAACAGCCACACTCAGCGCTTCCATAATTTCGTCTTTTGAAGCTCCTGCTTGCAGGGCATCATGGGTATGAAAGGCAATACACCCATCGCAACGAGTGACAACAGCAATGGCTAAAGCAATGAGTTCTTTGGTTTTTGGATCAAGTTGACCAGCCGTGGAAGCCCCTTGATGTAAAGCTGAAAATGCTTTTGCAACATCCGGTTGAGCAGCTGAAAACTTACCCATATATTGTTTGATCTGCTTCCGCTGTGCTTGATATGATTTTTTCTCCGCTGAAGATTGAGTGTTGCTCATCGATAACCTCCTCAGAAATAGGGTCAATGTTTTTAGGATCTATCTTGTCAGAACGCGAGTAGCAGTTTACTACAGAAATTATGATTGTTCGAGGTCAGTAACACAATCTTTCTAATTTCACTCTGGCATCTTAATGGGTAAACCGCCACTCACTGATTATTAATTCTCAATCAATCTCTGAAGACTGAATTACAGCATTACTTCTCGATTCAACCTTTTTAGCAATAATTCCTGACAATTAGCCTCCTTAAGGCTCCGACCTAATTTAGGGGGGCTTTGCCTCATGTTTAATCATTGAACGGGGAGTTGCTGCTCAAGATATTATTCTTGGATTTCGTTCTCCCAATATCCGAAAGCTTTTAGCTCAGGGCTAAGGCAGTGGTAGTTGCCTTAGGGGGGATGGTACAGGATTTGGTATAATTTTTATTTTTGTTTGTAATCACATATAATTTTGCTTTAAAATACAATTTTATTCTAATATAGATTTATTAAGTTCTGTGGTTTATATCCAAAAAAGTGAAAGCATTATCGTTTCCTGGATCTAACGGCAAAGAGCATCTCCTTTCAGGTGACTCTCGCCTGTTACGCAATGAGATGTACTTCGCGATTCCGTATTAATACAGTGTCTTAAATCAATAAATAAATGTTATCTTAAGCGGTAAAGCAAGTTATATTGATTCAGCTAACTAAAACTTTTATTACTTATTAGTTAGTTCACTTTTTAATAGAGAAGGTTCTCTAAGAGCAATGTCCAGCCATCAACCATCGTCAAAGTTTATCCGTCGGCTAGTTTTGTCGTTTCAAGCTCTGTTTCAGGCTTTAAGCAGAGGGGCAAAACGAGGAATAATTTTACTGTTACAGTTCTCTCGTGGACAACTAGGAAGAGATCAGTATCGGTCTCGACGAAGACAAACTGTTCGTCACAACAATACTTTATTGGGAAAAGCAGGGTTTGTCCTCCCGACTGTCATCATGGTATTGCTTGTCGTTGGTTTATTTACCGGAGCTTTAATTGTTAGAACTGGTGAACGGAGTGAAGATGTAGTTCGGTCTCGTGAATCACAAAAAATTGATAGTATCGCTTCACCTGCAGTAGAGCGTGCAAAGGCAAAACTAGAATATATTTTCAATCGTGATCCAAGGTTTCCAACTGGCGTTCCCTCCAAGGAAACTTTACAAAGCATGATGCTATATAATCCAAGCCAATATGCTCTCATTCCAGATATCCCGGAAAAAGATGATCCCTATACGCTACCTGATGAAACACGCCTCGACATCAACGATGCAGACGGGGATAACGATCTTACTACTGGATTGGATAATGCTTGGAGTTATGAAACGGATTTAGATGGAGATGGCACCACAGAGGTCGTCGTTTATTCTATTTTAATGAGGCCCAATTTTGATGGTAATGGCGATGGTGACTTAGAGGATCCTGGAGATTATACTTATGCAAGCCCTAACTCTGTCAAAGCAGAAAACTTAGTGACTAGAACAGGACCGCTCAGTATTAATGCTGCTGAAGGAACATCTGCAGACTGTGAAATTGAAAGCCTTGAAAGTGAAAATGGCTGGTTTTCGGCAAGTGCAACTTCAGTCAGAACAAATTTCCAAGTTAATGTTTTTGTTCAAAATCAAAATGAAGCTAACCGTACTGTAGCCGCCTTGGAGTTTCAGCAAGATCGGCAACTTGATCGCGGTAACAAATTTGGAGTTTGGTTTCGCTATGATCTTCTCTTGCATCCTGGTCCTGAATTTCACCTCAACGGTGCAATTCATAGTGATGGCAATTTTATTATTTGGGATCCAGGGAACGATACTTTACGTTTTCACTTAGTCAGCTCTCCTGATTCCTGTATTTATACAGAAGATGCAAACACAATCACCTTAACTCAAGAAGAAGACGCAACTGGAGAAATTACTTATCAAGCGCAAACTATTATTGCCAATGATGGTGTTGCTGAAGTGGATTTGTTTGGTGAGGATGGACCTTCAGAAACAGAAGTGGCTCTCAATAGTTCAACTGATTCTGTTGATCCCTCGAAAGCGGATTCTTCACCTAATCTGAGTAGTGGTGATTTTTATGCCTATACTTTGAATCCTTTAACCCTTTACACAGAGGATCGTCTGGTTTCAAGGGGGTTTCAAAAAGATGATGGCAGTTATGACATCGATGCAGTGAGAGACTCAAACTGGGGCAAAAGAACTGATCCTGAACCTGCTGACCGGATTAGAAATGATGTTCAGCGTAAACCTTATGTTGATGACCTATATCGTGCTGATGACCGCTGGGGACCCAAGCCTAAATATGGCAAAGAAGGTAGTGTTACGCTTGACCAGTTGGTAGACAGTAGTGGTAATAATATTGGCTTTCAGGAAAATGGTGATTTAATCGAAGCATCAGACGATATTACCGGTAATTTAAATCCCGATACTTTAATTGGGCTTGACCCACCAGATGAATTTCCTCAAGAAGTAGGGCTAGATGGCTACTGGGAAAGACGCGCCTATGTGCAGGGCTTGCGCGTAATTGTTGGGCAACGTTTAGAACTAGGCAATGCTTTCCGGCGCGTTCCACCCAAACAACCTCTTAGTATTAATTTTCAACAACCGGGTTCGACTACTCCTAGTGGTTTCATTGCAGATATTGGCGCAGCTTATGGCAATCAGGGAAGCTTCACCTATGGTTGGTTAGATAGTTCAGGGGATCCTGCTGAAAATTCTGAACACCGCGATCGCGATGAAGGAGGTGTAGACCAAGAGCGGGATACTCTCAATCATATGCAGCAAACGAGTAATTCTAGTCATCCCATGTCTTGGCAAATTGAACTTCCTAATGATATTTACGAAATCGAGCTTGTCATGGGAGATCCTAGTTACACTGACCAAGACAACAGTATTATTATCGAGCCAGGGGAAGCGAATGAAGTAGAAATTGATGACCCTAATGGTCAAGGAAATAATTTTGATGTGTATCCCGAAGATCTGAGTAGTAGTGAGGTGACACCATCAGGATCATTTGATGACTCCGATCCCAGTAATAAAATTCTAGAAGTGGCAGTAAGTGATGGTGTATTGACCATTGAACCAAATGGAAATAACGCTAAAATTGCTTATATCCGATTTCTGAACTATACTCCATCTCCTCCGCCGGCGTTTGATGCTTTAGACGGCATTGAACCGCCTGAGCCAAGTGAGTTACCCGCAGGAGAAGAAGACTCTAACCTTCGCCGTCAACAGAAAACATTAAGAGATAATTTAGCGGCAGTTCAAGCCACTGCTATTTATCATTACAACGATGATAATGATGAAGGGGATGGGGACTTCCCCATGGCTTGTTTAGCAACGACAGCACACCCCGGAACACTGACAACAATCGCTAATAGTACTACTTTTAGAAATGATGCGGCAGGGAATTTGGAAACGAACTTCTTGCAAGGCATCGGAACCAATGGTTGGGAGTTTGATACGCCCGTCGCAGATGATGATGATTTTAAAGACGAGATGGATGATGCCGATTCTCGCTGGCGACGCGCCTTACAAAATTTAGCTTACTTGGCAGGGGATCCTCATGGTGCATTTCCTCCTGTTCAGGATACAGCAGATGGCGATGATACTAATGATGCGGAGTCCAGTGTTGGACCTGTTGTTCATCCCTATCCTCAATTAACGAAGTGGGGAGACTTTTCTAACTTGCGCCGAGTCATTGGTGAATTAAAGGATGGAACTGACTACGATGATTTAAGCCTTGCGGCAAAAACTACCTTGCAGACTTCTTCTTGTATGCTAGGAATGCTGGCTTATAATCTCAATAGCTATCAAGACTATGATTATACAGACTCCGCCAACAAAACTGCATTAGACGATTTGGATAATGCTTTAAATGGTGAACCCGGAAACTCTTATGAAGAGGTAATTGATTCTTTAAGTGGAACCAACCGAGATTTAGCCCGATTAATTCACTTAAAAGAACAAATCAGACGCGATCGCGAATTTGGATTTGATGAAACTATTACGAATACAACAGACTTCACCACAATTAGTAACATTGGTGATGGCGCTGGGTTGAATAAATTACGTCCCACTGGATACAAATATCCTATTTTGTACTATTTATTCCCAGTTGCTGAACATGCTCATGATGGAACGCTCTCATCGGCAGCAACGACTGCAGGAGCAACGGAAATTACACAACCTTCAGCAGAACCTTATGTGAGTGACCCCTACATTTTGGCTCCCGGTGTCAATCAAAGTGACACTTATAAGGTAATTGATGATAATCCTTCAACACCTAATGGAATTGAAGATGGAACTGAAGATAGTTTAGCTGCTATTGCTTTGACTCCGCGCGAGCGCACGACAAGCGGTACTAACCAATGGCAACTTCCCTATACAACTACTGAACCGAGTTCTGCTTCCGGTGCCAACTTAACAGATGCAGCAATCAATCGAATTAATGATAACGGAACAGATGTTTATCTTCCCTTCCTTGATAAAGGGATGTATAACGGTCGTCAACTAATGATGGCAAGAGTTCTCAACATTGATTTAGGTATCCTCAGAGATAATTTTAGCTCCGATATTACTAAAAATAATGTCAATGGTGAAAGTTGGCTTCCCAACTCTGGTTTGGTTTACGCTTTCCGAGAAGATGCCCTTCGTGAAGATGGCATTGCTCGTCCCCGAGTCAATGCTTGGACAGATTGTGATACAGAAGCTACTCTAACTGGAACCGAAGATTGCCAGATGGATCCCAATATTCCTCGTGATCCACCAAAAAGAGATCTTAACGGTGTTAGTCCCAAGCCAGTTGATTATGTTGCGGATCCCGCCCGTCGTCCCAACGGTTTCCGTTTAAGTAATGGATCAGAACTCGGTCGTGAAGGAACTAATCGAGGACTATCCTTTATTAGCGATAACCCCGTTTATACCCTAGGAGATTTCAATCTCCATAGTCTAGAGGAATTTACTGAAAATCTAAACGTATCAAATTGGGGAAACTTCTATACACGTGATGAGTTAGAAGAAGGGTTTGCCAAAGGTAATCCTGACAATCCTAATGATGATTCAGTAGACACTTGGCGACCCACTGAATTACTCTCTGATGCCATTACTGTCTTGTCCAATGAATATTGTGATGGCACAATTGAAGCGACAATACGGGAAAACAATAACTCCGGTGTGTCGGGATGTGATGGTGATACAGAATCCTTCCACAATAGTATTATTGATGGAGATAATAGCAACGCCTGGATTTTAGAAGATGGTTCTACGTCGCCTACGAATAATAGTGCTTCTCCTGTTCCTATTTATATTGACCATAACGGCGACCTATTCTTTCGAGATGGCAGTGGGTCAAATACAAAATACACAGGTTACCGAGATGTGACAGCCAATCGACCTTTGAATAGTGTCGATGGAGATGAAGGAGAAACAACTATTAATTTAGTTTTTATCAGTGGTCTTTCTCCTACCCGTGAAAATGAAAGTTATGGTGGGCTCCACAATTTTCCTCGATTTAATGAAAACTGGAATACCGAGTTGAATATTTTTGGCTCAATCGTACAACTAAATTTCAGTACTTACGACTCGGCTGGTTGGGATCAAGAAAATACATTTGCTCCCACTGACTCAGCGAATGCGGGAGAAGAATTTGACTTTTATACTCCTCCTGATCGGCGTTGGGGGTATGATGTCGCTTTACAATATAATCCTCCAGGACCAATTGTTGAACGCCTTTTGTCTCAATCGGGTTTACGCAGTGAACTTTACAAAGAAATTGAGGTAACTGATCCCTATATTCAACAATTATGTCGGGCGATCACTGATAATTCTCCTACTTGCCCAGATTAATGATTTGCTTATCCGATCAGTTAAACCAAGAGGTCAATGTCTCATGAAACCTTTTTTTCTGAAACTATTGCAATTCCGAACAAGATCCGTGACTCAAGAGGGACTAACATTGGTTGAAGCAGTGGTCGCAATGGTAATTTCAACTATAGTGCTAACAGCAATGGCTCCTCCACTGTTATTTTCCGCTGCTACTCGGGTACAAACCCGAAAAGTTGAACAGGCACAGGCATTTGCGCGTCAGGAGCTTGATCGGGTGCGAGCTGCACTGACCCGAAAACAAGGGATAGCTCAAACTAAAGAAACAGGAACTTTGCCACCCCAATCAAGTACTTCTCCTTTATCTGATACGCCGCCACCTAATACGGTCGTAGCAAGTTATTCAGAGCTAGATAGTCCAGCTAAAGCTTTCAAAGCTGATATTGATTTAGATGGAGAAGATGACTTTCTGGTTCAATTGATTCGTGATCAGGGCATTCGATTTGGGTCTGGTGCAGCCAAAGATGAACTTGCTGCATTTGAGATGGGAATCAGAGTTTATGATGTTGCTGCTGCCAAGAATCTTGATCAACTTAGCGATCCCCCCAAACCTGCATCTTTACAAATGACAAAAGGATTGGGAGAACGTTTAACTAACCCACTAGCTGTTATGTACACAGAAGTTAGTCGCAGCGACCTAAGACTTTCATTGCAAGAATATCGGGAATATATTTGTCAAGTCAAACCTAGTGAATGTCCATCAGACTAAGAGTATAGAACAGCAAAACTGAAACAGTAGCATTATGTTCTCACCAACCAATTTTTATTTTTTAATTTTTTAAAATGTTTTTCATAATTAATAGACAATTACTGTACAAAATTGCAGACCTTTTTCTTAAAAGAAAAGTTCCTCGGACCACTCGCCTTTCAGGTGGCTTTACTCTTACTGAGTTATTGGTCACTATTATTATTGGAGGGCTAATTATTACGAGCATCACAGCAATCATGACTGATATTGTCCGTGCTAGTAAAGAGGAAGAAGTTCGTAATAATACCCAGCGGGACATGAAAAAAGCATTAGACTTTATTGCTGCGGATTTAGAAGAAGCTGTGTATATTTATACGGGTGATCGCATTCGTAACAATCAAGGCAGTGTTAAGTCTCTAACTTCTCACTTCAATGTTAATAGTAATTATGAAATTGTTTTGGCGTTTTGGAAACCGGAATTAATTCCTTATACTAATGGTGGGCCTGAGATTCCCTTAAATTGTATAGACAGCAGTGGTAATAAAAATACTAAGCTTGATAGTGAAATCACAATTGAAGAATGCGAAAATTTGCTTACAGAACGACGGACTTATACATTAGTGGTTTATGTACAAGATACGGTTCCAAGTGATACATGGAGTGGTAAGTCAGTTATTCGACGCTATCAATTGCGCAAATATGAAAATGAAACTTTTACTGTTGATGGAACAGATTATTTAACACTCAATATTTCGGAAAATAGTAGCGGAAACAATATCTATGTTGATCCGGTCAAGGAAGCGGATGGATTTGGTAAGTGGCCTTATGAGGGATCCAAAGATTTGCAAGCGGCAAAACCAACAATTAATGGCAATACTAGTAAAGCTCTAGTCGACTTTGTTGATAATCCACAGGATGATCCCGGTAACCTGAATTGTTTAGATGAAGATACAAATGATGATGGCGACTTAGATAGTGGAGAAGATACAAATAATAACGGTGTGTTAGATGTTTATAGCCGTTCTCCTTCTGTCAGCCAATCAAAAAGTTTCTTTGTTTGTGTGAGACAAGCCGATATGCAAGGAGATTTTAGTCAAGGAAATCAAGATGTTTTGGTTTACTTAAGAGGTAACCCCAGCGGTCGTTCTGGCTTAACCTTTAAGGATAACTTTACCCCCTTACCTACTTTGCAAACGCAAGTGATGTTACGAGGTGTTGTGGATAAAGAAATTAATCAATAATTAAGGAAATTCATTGATGCAGAGGATACTCCCACGAAAAATAGTTACTAAAAAAGTCTTGTTCTCAACTAAAGGATTTACTTTATTAGAAGTTCTTGTTATTGTTACTATCCTTGGTATTTTAGCTGCTGTTGCTGTCCCAAGTTGGTTTGGATTTATGCAACGCCAACGGCTTAATTTGGCTCAAGGGGAAATTTATAATGCTCTACAACAAGCCCAGAGAAGGGCAAAACAAGAAAATACCAGTTGGCAAGTCAGCTTTCGAGAAAATGGTGATGTTGCTCAATGGGCGATTCACCCTGCAACCTCTAGTGCCTCTTCTTGGCAAACTCTAAACTCAAATTTAAAAATTTTTACAGAGAAAAATAGCCAAGATAAATGTGAAACAACTTTCAATAAAACTGGCTCAGATTGTCCATCTAGTCCTTGGACAGTTCAATTTGACTATAAGGGTTTACCCTCGGAATTAGGTCAACTTACCTTAACTACTAAGAATAGCGATAAACCTCGAGTATGTGTTTATGTTTCTACTCTTTTGGGAGCCTTGCGAAAAGGAGAATATCACGCTTCGCCTAACAGCAGCGATAAACATTGTTACTAAATTTCCCACGTCATGTTTTTTGTGAGTCATCGGTGAAGTTTTTCCTCGCAATGGCAAAATTTAATATTGATGCCAGGGCATGGTAATCAGAGGGGTCAATGCCCAAACCAGTTCTCTGCCTAAATGGATTAACGGGGGAGTAGTGACCTCTTCTTGATTAATTAAGGCTTCAATGCGCTCTTCGAGGCGAGTTTTAGTTGCAGGACAACTCAATGCGGCGCAACCGACATCGGGATATTGAACCGTAAACTTGGCAACCGTTACTAAAGATTCTGCCAGCACAATCGGATCAACAGTTTGCGCGGCTTTCCAATCGGCACGCAGTTCTCGCAACAGGAGTAATTCTTCCCATAGTGGTTGACTTTGCGGCAACCAAGCGGTCATCCGATAGAGCCAACCCAGCCAGAAGAAGCAGAAGGTATCGCGGTAGTGGACATGGGCTTGTTCGTGAGCAATTACCGCTTCTAGCTGCTGGGGATTAAGAATCGACAGTAATCCTTCACTGATCACCAGTTGCGAATGCCACCAGCCAATTTGGGCGCTATAAGGAACCGGAATGGGCAGCACTTGCGCCGGATACCCCGCAACAATCGTATGAGAAGTTTGAGGCAGGTGTTCGCGCGATCGCGCTCCTTGATAAAATTGCCAAAGTAAAGCACTCAGCGCAAAACAGCCAAAGAGGATGGTCAGCCCATAACTGAAGTGACCATTTTCCAGCCCTAACATTTTGCCATGAGTGCCCATGACTAAAACCGACATTGCCGTCATCAGCAGCAAAAGCGGCGGAAAAAGAAAATAAAAGAGGGTGCGTTCCCAGCGTTGGCGATAGTCAGAGGCATCGGGCGACCACAGCCAACGGATGATGACTGCCCCCAATAACGCCATTACAATCATTACTGTGTGCATTACTCTTGTTCCTCCCGCTGTTGACGAAGCGCTCTTAACCGCAGCGCGATCGCGTCGAGCTGCTCTAAACTGGCTGTATCAAGGCGATCAGCAAAAGACGCGACTAAATCAGGATCGCTCACCGCTAAAAACTGATTCAGTTGCTCATACGCCTTAAGGGCTTGGGCTTCCTCTCGAGACAGGGTTGCTTGCCAATAAAATACTCGTCTTTGTTTATGACATTTGAGCCACCCTTTCTGGGTGAGCCGTTGTAAAACGGTTGTCACGGAAGTGTAAGCTAATTCTCGGTCCGGATTGCTCAAAATTCGTTCATGAATCGCTTTGACGCTGGCGCAACCTAACTCCCAAACTATGTCTAAAATTTCTTGTTCTAACCATCCTAAGGATAACTTTTTGGGACGTTCCGGTGGTAAAGGAGTCATTCGTCTGTACAGATTTTTTAAAAAGAATTTTATTCTTTATCTTCTAGCATTTCCTAGAAAAATTTGTCAAAGATGAGCGCTTTAGGCAAGCGCCAATTTTGATGATAGGATCTCATTTACATCACAATTTTAAATTCGTGTTAAAAGAGTCGAGATGGCACAGACAATATTTTTCAATGCTTTACGGGAAGCGACCGATGAAGAAATGGCGCGAGATGATACCGTTTTTGTTCTCGGCGAAGATGTCGGTCATTATGGCGGATCCTATAAAGTGACGAAAGACCTTTATAAAAAATATGGCGAGCTGCGTTTATTAGATACGCCGATTGCCGAAAATAGCTTTACAGGAATGGCAGTGGGCGCAGCAATGAGCGGGTTACGTCCTATTGTCGAAGGCATGAACATGGGCTTTTTACTGCTGGCGTTTAACCAAATTGCTAATAATGCCGGGATGTTGCGCTACACTTCCGGTGGTAACTTTAAAATCCCTCTGGTGATTCGCGGACCCGGTGGTGTGGGTCGCCAATTGGGAGCCGAACACTCGCAACGGTTAGAGGCCTATTTTCAAGCGGTTCCTGGCCTAAAAATTGTGGCTTGTTCAACGGCATATAATGCGAAAGGACTGCTGAAAAGCGCGATTCGTGATGATAATCCCGTTCTCTTTTTTGAGCATGTTTTGCTCTATAACTTAAAAGAAGATTTACCCGAAGGCGAGTATTGGCTGCCCTTAGATAAAGCAGAACTCGTTCGTCCGGGAAAAGATGTCACCATTCTCACCTACTCCCGGATGCGGCACCATGTTCTGCAAGCACTCAAACCTTTAGAAGAGCAAGGGTTTGATCCCGAAGTGATTGATTTAATTTCCCTCAAACCCCTTGATATGGAAACGATTAGTGAATCGGTGCGGAAAACCCATCGGGTGATTATTGTGGAAGAATGTATGAGAACCGGGGGCATTGGTGCCGAATTAACCGCTCGCATTAATGATGAATTGTTTGATGAACTGGATGCACCGGTGGTGCGTTTATCGTCTCAAGATATTCCTACCCCCTACAATGGAACCTTAGAACGCTATACCATTGTGCAGCCGCAAGACATTATTTCCGCTGTGGAAGACATGATGGCTTTGAAGGTGTAAGGGCATAACTGATGCAACAACAGCGAACAACGATCGCGCTCATTTTTTTCCTGATTATCGGTGCTCTGGTAGCACTGGTCCAACTTTCTGTGCCCCTGGGGTTAGATTTAAGAGGCGGGGCGCAACTGACCATTCAGGTCAAACCCACGGAAGAAATTCAACAAATTACGCCCGACCGCTTAAAAGCCGTCAAGCGAGTGATTCAAAATCGCGTCAATGGCTTAGGCGTCTCAGAACCGATTGTGCAAACGGTAGGGAGTGATCAAATTTCGGTGCAGTTACCAGGCGTGAGTGACCCTGCCCAAGCCGAACGGGTACTGGGCGGAACCGCTCGCCTGGAATTTCGGGCGCAACAACCGGGAACCGAACAGGAATTTCAATCTGCGTTTTTACAGCGTCAGCAGTTGCGCACCCAGTTAGAAGAGTTGCGACAAAATCCCGAAGAAAATGCCGAAGCAATTGCAGAAACGACTGCAGAGTTAAACGAAGTCAATCGCGCGATCGCGCAGTCGTTTTCTCCGGCTCAACTCACGGGCAACACCTTACAAGATGCTCGCGCCCAACCCCTTTCCAGCGGCGATAACTGGCAAGTGGCGATTCGATTTGACCAAGAAGGGGCAAGCCAATTTGCTGAATTAACCCAAAATATTGCCGGTACCGGTCGCGGCTTAGGTATTTTCCTCGATGATGTGCTGGTTAGCGCGCCCACTGTTGGTCCCGAATATGCCGATAATGGCATTACCGGTGGCAGTGCAGTTATTACCGGCGGTTTTAGTATCCAAGAAGCCCAAGACTTAGCGATTCAATTGCGCGGGGGGGCACTGCCCTTACCGGTGGAAATTGTGGAAAATCGCACCGTTGGCGCGACCCTGGGTCAAGAAAGCATTGAACGCAGTATTTATGCTGCCCTCTCAGGCTTAGTATTGGTTTTAGTGTTCATGGCGGTTTACTACCGTTTACCCGGCTTAATTGCCGATTTAGCCCTGGCAATTTATGCGTTACTCACCTTCGCGGCTTATGTTTTAATTGGCGTCACGCTCACTTTACCGGGGATTGCAGGGTTTATCCTCAGTATTGGCATGGCAGTGGATGCCAATGTCCTCATTTTTGAACGCACCCGCGAGGAACTCCGCGCCGGCAAAACGCTGTATCGGGGAGTAGAATCGGGATTTTATCGCGCTTTTTCCAGTATTCTCGATAGCAATGTCACCACACTCATTGCTTGTGCGGCTCTGTTTTGGTTAGGGTCAGGGTTAGTCAAAGGCTTTGCTGTTACCCTCGCGATCGGTGTTTTAGTGAGCTTATTTACAGCGCTCACCTGTACCCGCACCTTTCTCCTTGTTGCTGTGTTAGGGTTCCCCTCGGTGCGTAAAAAACCGGAATTATTCTGTCCCAATTTGGTGGTGTCGGCAAAATGAAACTCAAGGTAATCAAACAACGGTATTTTTGGTGGACCGTTTCCGCCTTTGCTTTCGTCCTTTCTCTGCTGGCGATGATCATTTCTTATACGCAATTTGATGCCCCCTTGCGTCCGAGTATTGATTTTGTTGGGGGAACCCGTTTGCAGTTAGAACAAGATTGTTCGATTCCGAATAATTGCGATCAGCCGATTGAAGTGAACCAAGTTCGGGAGATCCTGACCGAACAAGGATTCCCTGAAGCCAGCATTCAAGTGGTGGGAGAAGCGCGGCAAGGGCTGTCAATACGCACCCGTAACTTAGATGTGGACGAACGCACCCAGCTACAAAATGCCTTAACCGAAGCAGTGGGGCAATTTGATCCCAAGACTACGAAAATAGATACCGTGGGTCCCACCATTGGTCAAGAACTATTTACATCCGGGATCTTAGCGTTGCTAGTGTCATTTTTTGGGATTATTGTTTATCTCAGCATTCGCTTTCGCCTCGATTATGCTGTCTTTGCCATTTTTGCCCTATTTCATGATGCTTTAATTACCTCCGGTATTTTTGCGATCTTAGGCTTAGTGGCTGGCGTGGAAGTAGATAGTTTATTTTTGGTAGCATTGCTAACAATTATCGGTTTTTCGGTGAATGATACGGTGGTGATTTATGACCGGATTCGGGAAACCAGCCAGATGGAACCAGAAGCCGATATGAATCAGGTTGTCGATGATGCGGTGAATCAGACTTTGACCCGTTCCATTAATACCACCTTAACCACAGTGTTGCCATTACTTGCTATCTTATTATTTGGAGGGGATACCTTAAAAGAATTTGCCTTGGCGTTAATTATTGGCTTCATTTTAGGAGCATATTCGAGTATTTTCTTAGCCAGTACCCTCTTGGCTTGGTGGGAAGAACGACAAGCAACCCCGGAACCTGAACCGTCCAATGAGCAAGTGTGAGTGAGTCTCAAGTTTTGGCAGTTGATGATTCAGAATTAGGGATTCAGATGCAACGACTGCACCAGCTGACTGTTTTCAGTCGTTGGGTGTTGATTGTTCTCTCTTGGGCGATTACCTTACCGATTGTGTTCTGGCAGCTAAGGGAAGAAATGGCTTTGATCCGTTCTCACTTTACAATGGCTGCCGTGCGCTATGCCTTGGTGTTTAATCCCGGTTGCGCGATCGCGCTGAGTTGGTGTATTGGCATTACCACTGCTGTATTGTTGTGGCAAAGTAGTAACATTCTCTTTGGTTTTTCCCAGCGTTACCGCCAGCAACTGGAAAAGCGAGTCCGACGCATCCGGAGAAAAGGAGAATCTCATTTCTTGTGGCGTTGGGTCATGCGTTAAGTCTCGGGTGTGGAAGCGGAAATTTGTTGCTGATCGGCTGGAGTATTACAGTTAAACAAGGTGGCGCGATCGCGCACGGTTAATTCTTGGACGGGATGCCGGTCTAAAAAGCCTTGAAATGAGCGTTTTCCTGCCGCTAAATAGGTGGCAAATAAGGCGGAACACTGGTCACGATAAAACCCCGCTAACGGTTCCCAGCCTTGAGGCGATTTGGGTAAAAGTGCAACCTTTTCTGCAGTTACTCCCTCTATCTGCCGACACCAGAATTCTAGTTCCGAGACGGTCAGTTTGGGTAAATCACAGGCTAGGGCTAAAATCCAGGGAGTTTGCACAACTTGTAAGCCCTGGTATAGCCCCACCAAAGGTCCATGAGGGATCGTCTCCGCTGAGGACACCGTTTCTGGAATAAGCTGACAGCCGGGAGGAAGTATATCTTGATAACGCTCTCCCCAAGGGGTAACAATATAAACCTGGGGGGTGAGGGCTTGGGCTAACTGACAGGTGCGTTGGAGAAGTGGCGTTCCTGCCACTGTTATTAAAGCTTTATCTTCTCCCATGCGCTGACTTTGTCCGCCAGCCAGAATAATGGTGCTGAGATGATTTTCCCGGGAAGAGGCAATAGACATGAGAAACTAGAAAAAAACGTTAAATATCAGCCAATAGACTTATGAGTCAAGATTTTAGCGCGGTTAGGCAGCAATTGGAAACGCTGATCACCTCACAGCAAGTTAGTTATGAACCGCAGTGGCAACCCGCACCCCAGTTACCGGCAAAGCCCTTAGTTATCCCAAAAACAGAAGCAGCGGTGGGGAAAGTGTGCGCGATCGCGCAGCAAAATCAGCGTTCAATCGTTCCTTGTGGCAATGGGACTAAACTCACCTGGGGCGGATTTCCCGGTCAGTTTGACTTCTACCTTAGCACTCGTCACCTGAACCAAATCGTTGATCATGCCGTGGGTGACTTAACCGTGACGGTGCAAGCTGGCATCACTCTCGCCCAATTGCAAGAAAAACTTCGCCAAAGCAATCAGTTTCTACCACTTGATCCAGCTGATCCCGAAACTGCAACCCTCGGCGGGATTGTTGCCACTGCTGACGCGGGCAGTTGGCGGGAACGTTATGGTGGAGTTAGAGATTTACTCATCGGCATTTCCTTTGTTCGTGCTGATGGTGAAATCGCCAAAGCGGGAGGACGGGTTGTGAAAAATGTTGCCGGATACGACTTAATGAAACTCCTGACGGGATCTTATGGCACCCTTGGTCTGATCACCCAACTTACCTTCCGTACTTATCCCCTGCCACCGGCGTCTGCAACCCTTGTTTTAACCGGCGATACGGATGCCATTACACAAGTTGCCCAAACCCTTCGCAATTCCACCTTAACGCCCACCCGTGCCGATTTATTATCTCCTGCTGTTAGCGAGAAACTCAACTTAGGAAAAGGCTTAGGCTTCATTATTCAATGGGAAACGATTATCGAAAGTATTAATCAACAAATTGAAGAACTGAACCAGATTGCAAAATCATTTTCCCTGACAATAACCCGTTACCAAGGGGAGAATGAAAACTTATTATGGGATCAATTGAAATCTTTAACTTCTATCCCTGGCAATAATAACCAAATTACTTGTAAATTCGGCTTATTACCCACTGCAACTGATCAATTTTTCTCAGAACTTCCCCCTGACAGTTACGCTATCATTCATAATAAGAGCGGTTTAGGTAAACTGATTTTATTTGAAGATTTATCATTATCCACTCTGCAATCGATTCGCAATTACTGTGAAAAGAATCAGGGGTTTATGACCCTTCTTTCTGCCCCTAAAACGATTAAAGAACAAATCGAACCTTGGGGATATTCTGGTAATGCATTAGCCATAATGAAAAAGATTAAACAACAATTTGACCCCAATAATCAGTTTAATCCGAACCGTTTTGTTGGTGGAATTTAAAGCAATTTTTAACTTTAAAAATGACAGAAAAAGAAGCAAACTTAGATAATTTTATCAAGCCAGCAACTGGATTTGACGAAAAAAAACCGCCGCAACCCGAACTGGTTGATGACTGTGTTCATTGTGGCTTTTGTTTATCCACTTGTCCTAGTTATCGGGTGATTGGCAAAGAAATGGATTCCCCACGAGGACGCATTTACCTCATGGATGCGATTAATAAAGGGGAAGCCGAGTTAGATGAAGCAACGGCACAACATTTTGACTCTTGTTTAGGGTGCTTGGCTTGTGTGACCACTTGTCCCTCCGATGTCCAATATGACAAACTGATTGCTGCGACTCGTCCGCAAGTGGAACGGAATTATCCTCGTAACCTGTTAGATCAACTGTATCGCCAGTTGATTTTTAAGTTATTTCCTTATCCCCAGCGGTTACGTCCACTGTTGGTTCCCCTATTGGCTTATCAGAAATTAGGCTTGCCAAACCTAGTCCGAAAAACAGGGCTACTGAAACGGATTTCTCCTCGTTTAGCGGCGATGGAGTCGATTTTACCGGAAATTACAGCGCGATCGTTCCAAGATAATTTTCCGGATGTGATTCCCGCGCAAGGGAAAAAACGGTATCGCGTGGGGGTGATTTTAGGGTGTGTGCAACGTCTCTTTTTCTCCCCAGTGAATGAAGCGACCGTGAGAGTTTTAACTGCCAACGGTTGCGAAGTCGTCATCCCGAAAAGCCAAGGGTGCTGTGCTGCCTTACCCGCCCACCAAGGGCAAGAACAACAAGCACAAACCTTAGCCAAACAAATGATTGATAGTTTTGAGGGGACTGATGTCGATGCCGTGATTATTAATGCTGCCGGTTGTGGACATACCTTGAAAGAATATGGACATATTTTAGAAGATGATCCCGACTACAAAGACAAAGCTAAAAGCTTTGCCAATAGTGTAAAGGATGTCCAAGAATTTCTTGCCGAAGTGGGATTAACCACTCCCCTTTCTCCTGTGCAAGATGAGCCCTTAGACATCGTTTATCAAGACGCCTGTCACCTATTACATGGACAACAAATTAGTTTGCAACCGCGGCAACTTTTAAAGCAAATTCCGAACCTGACTTTACATGAACCGGTTGATGCGGCGCTGTGTTGTGGTAGCGCTGGGGTTTATAATATGCTCCAACCCCAAGTTGCCGAAGAATTGGGTGAGAAGAAAGCCAATAATCTCCTTAACACCGGCGCAAAAATGATTGTTTCTTCTAATCCAGGTTGTTCTTTACAGATTCAAAAACATCTCCATCAACAAGGAAAAACCGTTCCTCTGCTTCACCCGATGCAATTGTTGGATTATTCCATTCGGGGCATTAGGTTGTGATTAATTAGTCATTGGTCATTGGTCATTGGTCATCAAAGATTCACCTTGTCACCTTTTCTCCAAGTCTTTAGGGACTTGCCAGTAAGCCGATTGTTTTTTCAAGTAGCGCCATACCAAGGACAAAGGACGAAAAACCAATGACACATTGATTATGGCTGACTGGGAACTGTTTCTACTAATTTGAGATATTCTGTATTCACGCCTGAATCGCGGGTTAAGGTAATTTTTCCGGTACGGGCGAGTTCCCGAATGCCAAACTTACTCAGCATTTGGATAATTGCCACCATTTTTCCGGGGTCGCCAACCACTTCTAGGGTGAGGGAGTCTTCTGAAATGTCCACCACTCGGGCGCGGAACACTTGAGCAAGTTCAATCACTTCCGCTCGCCCGGATGCCGTTGCATTTACTTTGATCAGCATCA
>CAZAYV010000016.1:0-38450 GCA_964489465.1 uncultured Dactylococcopsis sp.
CTAATCAGAGAAATCGGAAAGTGACAAAAGCGGGATATAGCAATCCCAAGTCAGTTGTAAATTTTGGGTACCTACAATCCTTGCCAACCCAAAACTTGATTTTCACAAATCATTCAGAATTGCTATATCGAGGAATCCAAGTAAAGCAATGTGAAGTTAGCAATAGTGAACTAAGTTTGACTGCTGAATTATCTATTCGTGTTAATTTGGTACTTTGAGCAAGTCAATAAATCCCTTTTTTCAGTCATATTAACTGTCACTGTAATTATTAAGAATCTCTTGGATTTGCTCCTTCAATTCAGGTAAATCGTAAGTAACGATATCAATGACAATATCAAGATCAATATCAAAATACTCATGCACAACGCGATTACGCAAACCGACAATTTTTGACCAAGGAACCTGAGAATGGTTTTGCATTATTTCAGAAGAAAGGGCGCGGGCAGCTTCGCCAATGATTTGCAAGTGATACAACACCCAAACCTGAAGCATCTCATCATCCTCAATCCGATCAAGATCAAATCGACTTTGAATGCGATCAATGGCATCCCAAATGTCCTGTAGTCGTTCCGAGTCTCGTCTCATAAAGGTTTTGCTTCTTGTAGAATCCGATCTCGCAAACGGGATTTTAAACTCTTTTCTGTGACTACATCTACCCGAACTCCCAGCAATGCTTCCAAATCTTCGATGAGCCCCATTGGAAACCAGGATGACCGACTCGAACGATCATAATCAACCAAAAAATCTACATCGCTACGATCTCTAGCTTCTCCCCGCGCGACGGAACCGAAAACGCGAACATTGAATGCTCCATGATGTTGAGCAACAGTTAGAATTTTTTCTCGTTGTTGGAGCAAATTGTCAAGGGTGACCATTGGTTGTTTTATCTTCCTACTTGGCTGATCAGAAAGGTTTGAATTAAAATTTAACTTAGTTTTTATTGATATTTGTTAATATTTTATCGTTTGAGCAAGGCATGGATTTAAGGCATAAAAAACTTGCTATGACCAGCGCGATCGCAGCACAAAATATTCCTATAAACTGAGACGACAGCCAACATAATTGCGCTTTTTGCTGAGTGCGATCTTTATCACTATTGCCTGGGAGAACTTAATTTGAAAGATTTTGCCCCTCAGCGCTATTCTCCTGAGAAAAACTTGTTCCCTATTGTCTAGGATGATGAATATCTTGAAAGTCTACAAGATTCCATTCGCCACTATTGCAATAGAGACGCTTTTCTTGATGGGATAGTCCGATACATCTTGCAGCAACCGTTGTCCCATCACCAAACAAACTAATCGTTGGTCACTATCATTAAAAATAATGTCAAGCAAAAAAGAGGCATGATTGATATACTGTTGGGCATTCCATGTTTATTGTGTCATTCCGGGGTCGTCAAATTAATTGAGTCATAGAGAATCATTATTACAGGAAATGCAGTTTATACGCTTATTTAAACTGTTTCCTGTTCCCTCATGTTTTTAACTCAGAATTGTGGGGTGATTTGAGCCGACTTTACTTGAAAACCAGGCTTTTGCGCTTCAATAAAAATCCGTGCATTCCCACTGCTTTGGCGGCTTCATAATCTTCGCGACGGCTATCGCCAATGTGCCAAGTTTGTTCTGGTGAGACCTGATAGTGCGCGATCGCGCTTTGAAAGATTTTCGGATCCGGTTTAGCTGCACCCACTGCTGAAGAAATCGTCACACTACTAAAAAATGAATCCAGATCTAAAGCTTCTAATACCCGATAAAGACGAGAATCAAAGTTAGAAATAACGCCCAGTTGAATGCCTTGATCCCGCCAACGTTCTAAACAGGGAATCACATCGGGGTACAATTCCCAGGGATGCACCGTGGCAAAGTGATGATAGAGACGGGTGAAAAAGACCTCAAAATCTAAAAATTTATGGGCGACGCCCACTTTTTGGAAGGTGCGCTGGGTAACATTGCGCCACCACTGAAACTCGGCTTGGGGAATTTCAGGCGGGGGAACATTGGGGAATGTCGGTGGTGGGGCATCTTTAAATACCTCATAAAAAGCAGTATTTAAGGCATCTGCTGAAGCCAGGACACCAAAACTGCGCGCGATCGCGCTATAAACTTCACCTACACTTCCTTTGACGCCAAATAACGTTCCCACGGCGTCGAGAAAGATCACCTTTGGCTTAGACATTAGACATTCGATAAGAGTTTAGAGAGGGGTTGTGTAATCCAATTGGAACCAACAGTCAGTTGATGTTCTGGTGTCGGCATTCGCGAGAGATAGGCAAGACGACGGGCTAAATAGGCAGCAATTCCATCGAGTTTTACCCCTTGCGAAGTTAAAGTGGCATTGTCAGTTCCTAAAACTAACATTTCGCCCAGATTATAATATTTGAAAGGCAGTAAAGGTCGCCCGGTTAGAGACGCCCAAACATTCCAAGCACAGTAATCAGACTGTTGAAACGCCACTTGTGCAGTAGCGGGAACGACTTTGCCACTCGCATCTCGACAAAAAGCAAGGTCTCCTAAGGCAAAAATAGCCGGATGTCCTTCCACTTGTAACGTTGGTTCTACTTCAATTTTACCGGTTTCATGATGAGGAATATCGAGATTTTTAATCAGTTCAGAAACGCTTGTTCCCACGGTCCAAGCCACGATATCTACTGGGATAACATCACTTTGTCCTTTATAGAGTAAAGTAATTTCGTCCTTGGTAATCGCTTCTACACTGGTTTCCGTATCGATCCAAATTTGCCGATCCGATAGGGCTTTTTGGGCGGTTTCGCGGTTAAAGTCTGGAGAGGTTTTCAAAATCATCTCTCCCCGTTCCACAATCCGAATCCGCGCCCGATTGCCAACGCGATCTCGCAACTTACAGGCTAATTCAACGCCACTATAACCGCCACCAACAATCGCAATCCGAATTTTATCTGAATTGCTTTGTTCGAGAAAGCGCAGTTTTTCCTCCAGCTGATAGGCATTTTCTAAGCTATGAAAGGGAAAGGCAAATTCAGCTGCACCCGGAACCATTTCCATCGGTGTTCTACCCCCCATCGCTAAAACTAACGAGTCGTAATTTAATGGGGCTTGATCGACCAGTTGAACTTGTTGCGTCTTAACATTAATATCTGTGACGGTTCCTTGGACAAACTGAATATTAGTATCAGCTAAAATTTCGGTAAAAGGGGGAGCAATTTCCCAAGTTTGCAACTCACCGGTGAGTAATTCGTAGAGAAGAGGCGTAAACAAAAACCGATCGCGCTGATCGACTAAGGTGACTTCTGGGATACCGTAGTGATCCCAAGGGAGTTGGCTGAGGCGTAGGGCGGTATACAAGCCACCAAATCCTCCCCCTAAAATACAGATGCGATTGCTCGATTCACTCATTTGGCTTTCTTGAGGATAATAGACCCATTCGCAACAATTGTAACGTTCTTTAAAGTAGTTACCAGTTATTACCCTTGCCGTAGTATGTATAGCGCTGCGCGATCGGGAACAGGCAACAGGCAACCGTAGAGTGTGACTGGGTTTTAGAAATAAATTGGTAACTCGTTACTCTGCCCCTCCCCTACTCCGAAGAAGGCAATCCAGAGGGGTCCCGGCTTGGTTCAGGGCTTAACTGTTCCTGAACATTATCTAAGGGGTCTTGCACGGCTGGGAAAAACCAATAAGCAATACCAACGCCTCCAATGACAACTCCTAAAATAAGCAACAATAAAGCAACTTCCCGAGAAGAGTTTGCCTCTTTTTTATCAACATTAGAACCTTTCCTCTCACTCGGTTCGGTCGGGGGAGATAGGGTAAGATCTGCTGCTAAGGAGGTTGGGTCTTGATCCTGTACAACACTACATTTGAGTAAGGACACTGTGACATTATCATGGCCATTCAAATTATTTGCTAAGGCAATGAGTTGTTGCGCTACCATATCAAGATCTTTTCCCGCTTCTAAAACCGGTAGAATTTCCTGTTCCCAATATTGTTCAACTAAGTCGTTATCACTGAGTCCATCCGAACACAGTAAGAAAACACAATCTTCATCAATGACTAACCGTTGCGTCGTCGGATGTAAGAGTTGAGAAGGACTCATGCCCAAAGCCTGAATTAAACTTCCGGCAGCGGGTTGTTGTAAAGCTTCCCGATATAACAGATGACCCAAACGGGTTTGACGCGAGGCGAGATCATCATCTAAGGTAAGCTGATAGCAGCCGTAAGCGGTAATCCAATAAACGCGAGAATCCCCGACATGAGTAACATACATTTCATGATCGTGCGCTAACGCCATTACCAGAGTAGTGCCCATCCGTGCTTGCGCTTTCCGATGGTCAGCATCATTTTCCTCACAAATCAGGTCGTTAACGGTACTCACTGCTTCTTCAATTTGTTCGGTTAAGAGACGACTGTCTGAGGAGAGTTCTGATAATTTTTGGACTTCTTGGCGTAATTGATCAATGGCTAAGTGAGAAGCGACTTCTCCCCCTTGATGTCCCCCAACGCCATCGCAGACAATTGCTAAGGCTTGATGAGTGGGAGTCGAGTCTTGCGTATTATTTTGTTGATAGTAGGCATCTTCGTTATGAGAACGAGTGGGACCCGAATCGGTCGTTGTTGCAATTTGATAAGATGTTGACTGCGATCGCGCTACTTTGCTTAAACTTTCTTCTAGCAACCGCGTTAATTCTTCGCTACTCCGTAATTCCTGATGCTGCAAACGCTGACAAATGTCTGCCAAAAAAGCGCGAATTCTCTCATCTGCTTCTTTTACCCAGGTTGACCACAGTTCCCCTAAGTCTTGTAAAGTTACACTTTCTTGATCAGCCGATAATTCTTGCAGCTGAACTACAGCACCATTGACGCGCAAACACTCAGGAGTGATTAAAGTTTTGGCAACGCCTTGTACTTGCAGGGGTTGCCACAGTTGACTGATTTGCAACAGCCAGTTGAGTTGACGCGTTCCCCTTGCCGAAGACCACACGGCATCGAGAGGGGGCAAAAATTCTCCCTTTGCTAATCGTTGCTGGACAGCAGAAGAAAAGTTTTCATATTCGAGTAGCCAAATATCAGATTCAGTGTCATGCTGCTCTTGAGATAAGGGAGAGGGAGTTAACGCTTGAGCGGGAATTTGTCCATAAACTTTCGGAACATGAAGACGATAGGGGCTGAGCTTTAAGTAAGGTTTTAGCCAGGGCGGGATCTCCTCTGGGAAGTAAGGCGTCATCCCAGGCTGCGTATCAAGGACGAGTTTTTCGCTAATGACCCAATAGCGTTTCGCCAATAACTGCTGACTCTGTTCTCTGCCAAACGTTGTTCCCAGCACCCAAAGATACCGTTTGATGAGGGGGCTACCGCAGCGAGAGCAAAACTGACTGCTCAGAAAATTTTCAGTTTGACAGTACTTGAGCGAACAACGCAGAATTTTTTGAGCTTCGTCCATTAACCAAACTCTCCTATGCCATGAGAAGAAATATTGGACGGGAGAACTGAGGACAGAGAGAATTGCGCTTTTTGCTCTGCTGAGAGGTTTGGTTAATTAAGAAAGCAGGAAGGAAAGAGCGCAGATGTGTCCTTCGTGGAAATAAAAAGTACGAGCAGAAAACTGGATCAAGACTCGATTTTATATTTTTCCTCCGAATCTGGGCTTTCTACTTTGGGTACCCCCATGCTGTAGTTAAGAACACGACTATTTAGGTTATAACTAATTTCGCTGCTGACAAGGAGATGGCGAATATAGTGTTCGAGATCGGAACCGATACGGCGGAGATTATATTCGGTTAAATCTTCACCACTGCAAGATTCTACGAGTTCATCAAATTTGCGATAAACTTTGTTTAATGTTTCTTCAGTCCAATTAAATTCGTTATCTGGATCAACATCAAGGGTCAGCACATTATTACTTTCTACTAACTCGTTATCTTCAATTTCTGCGGTATAGATGCGAACGTGACGAGTGGTTGATTTGAATAACATAATTTGACTGCGTAGGGTTATGATCTTCTAAATAATAAGCATTCTTTAATTTTACTGTAACAGGTTTTTGGGTCTGGCTGAGTAGGATCGTCACGGAAGGTGAATTTCTCCCAGAAGCGCAGCTTTTTGTGCTCCTGTCACTTGAGGAAGATTTCCCGGAAATTGATCACAGTAGCGCCAATAGGCTAAAACAGCAAAAGCAATGGCTTCTTTCGCGTGGCTATCTAAACCCACTTCATCGGTGGCTTTAATGGCAATCTGAGGGAATTTTCGTTGCAGTCGCTGTTGCAAATATTGATTACGACTTCCGCCTCCGCATAAGAGAATGGTATTGGGAAGCTGCGGGAGAAAAGTTTGATAATCTTGCGCGATCGCGCTGACGGTTAATTCAGTTAAAGTCGCAAGAAAGTCCGCTGGTGATAAATTACAATCCTGGGCTTGCTGCCACAACTGATCGGAATAAGCCGCACCAAATAATTCCCGTCCGGTCGATTTCGGAGGCGGTTGTTGAAAAAAGTCTGCTTCTAGCCAAGCTTGCAACAGTTGTGAGTGAGGAGTTCCTTGCGCTGCCCATTGACCTTGCTCGTCATACCGTTTTTTCCCATCGGTCAGGCGTTGCACCGCTAAATCTAGTAAACTGTTCCCAGGTCCATTATCCCATCCCAAAATTTTGTCTTCCCAATTGGGTTGAGAACGTGGCGGCAGATAAGTCACATTGCTAATCCCGCCGATATTTTGCACACAGCGCGTCTCAGTGGGATGGGAAAGAAGACAGGCATCGACTTTGGGCACTAACGGCGCCCCTTGGCCCTTTTGGGCAATATCGGCAGCCCGGAAGTTACTAACCGTCGGACGTTGGCTAAGATGGGCAATCATTGCGCCACGCCCGAGTTGGAGGCTGTAGCCAAGGGTCTTTTGTGGCGGACGATGGAAGAGGGTTTGACCATGAGAACCAATCAGTTCAGCAGTGGTTGCGGTTGCTGTTTCCAATTGTTGTGCGCATTGCGTAAAGTGTTGCGCGATCGCGTCATCCAATTCGCAAAATTCTGCCATCCTCAAAGCTTTGCCCGCACATAAGGCAAGAATTTCGGCTTGTAGTGATTCTGGATAAGGATAAGTTTCTGCAGCAATGAGGGTAACGTTAATATTTTCGCGATGTCCAGTAATTTCAACTAAAGCTGCATCCACGCCATCGACGGAGGTGCCGCTCATTAAACCGATCACTTTCATAGCACTTACTTTTGGGTACGAATGGTTAAGACTTGGGGCGGTGTGGCATCCGGCGGATAAAGCAAAGTGACACTCACCTGATGCTGCCGTTGCGGGGGTATGGTTAACTCTACCAGAGGTTCTCCTTTTTCGCCACGGTTTTGTACCAGATGAAAATAGCGCGTCATCTCTTCCCCCGCATCATTTTTATAAGAAATTTCTATGGTTCCGCGAAAGAAAACTTCCTCTGCTGGAGGGTCTAAGAATTGTAATTCTGTTACTAATTCATCTTGTTTCACCGGTGTTGATAAAGCGAGGGTCACTTGTTGCGATTGAGGACTCGTATTCTGCAATTGGAATGTCAAATCATATTCCACCCCATAATTGCCATGGGCCTGATAAGCTGTATCAGGATAACGCACTAACATCGGTGCCGTTTGCACTTGTTCGGTTCCGAAGCGTCCTCCTACTAAAGTGCTAATGCCATAAGCAACCGCCTCTCCGGGTGAAGGGAGATTAACGGGGACCGTTGTTTGCCACTGATTACCGCGAGAAACGCCAGCCACGCGACCATAAATAATGCCCTGTTCTTGCTGAGGAGGCGTCGGGGCTTGATCTCTGGGCGTGACTAAATTCTCTTGTTGGAGGAGGGCTTGCCACTCTGATAAATGGGGCGGGCGTTCTTCTCCAGTTTCTGTTTTGAGAGCATATTTGGCTAAGCTGGCCGCATAAATTTTGCCATCACTATTGAGACGAATATAAGTGGAACGTCCATTCAAAGGGGGATCAAAGGGACGAACCGGAATCGGGGCATTGAGTAAGAGATGGCTACTCTGGGGTGGAATGGTAAATTTTGCAGGAAATTTCTGCTGGCGTCGATCGCGCAACAGATCATTCATCACGCGACTCCCGGGTCCGGCGTAAACATTACTGTGAGGATTCGGTAGCTGGGAAGGGAGGTCAATAAAGGGGGCATCCGGCTGCGACAGATAACTGGCACCGGAAAGAATCTCAACTGTTACCGTTTCCTGAGTGGGGTTATGGAGTAAGATACCCAGATAAAGGGTTCGTAAATCTCCTGGCGTTGGCGGTTTAGCAACATGATGGGCAAAAATATCGAAGCGCCCGTTTAAAGGAAAGTTTAGATGAGCCTTTGGAAAAGCTTTATTCGTTCCGGGAAACGTGGACAATAAAATGCCTTCGCTTTGGACTAATTCTGGGCTGTTACTATTAAAAACGGGAATTTCATTTAATTCACCGGGTAAGGGCTGAACCGTTTGTTGAGCCAGCAGGGGCTGGTTCGTAACTTGAGTCAAAGACGATAAGAGAAGTTGGGTTGACGTGAACAGAGAGAACAAGAAACTCATAAGGTTGATTCAGGAGGAAAAGTTAAGAAATGCCATTAATTGCGCTAATCGACTATGATATGGGAAATTTGCACTCTGCTGAAAAGGGATTGCAAAAAGTCGGAGCAACGGTCAAAATTACGGATTCGCCGCAGGTGATTGCCGATGGGGATGCAGTTGTGATTCCGGGCGATGGTTCTTTTGATCCGGCGATTAAACATTTACGAGAACGAGGGTTGATTGAACCGATTAAGGGCGCGATCGCGCAAGGAAAACCTTTTCTGGGCATCTGTCTCGGTTTACAAGTCCTGTTTGATGACTCCGAAGAAGGGGTAGAAAAAGGCTTAGGCATTATCCCTGGAACGGTGCGTTTGTTTCAAGCTGAACCCAATTTAACGATTCCCCACATGGGCTGGAATCATTTAGAGTTTACCCAACCCGAGCATCCTCTCTGGCAAAATTTACCCCCCGATCCAATGGTTTACTTTGTCCATTCCTACTATGTTGACCCCATTGATCCTAAAGTTCGCGCAGCAATGGTTACTCATGGCACCCAACGCGTCACTAGCGCGATCGCGCAAGATAACATTATGGCAGTGCAGTTTCATCCAGAAAAGTCCTCTCACGTCGGGCTGCAAATTCTTGCTAATTTTGTTAGCCTCATTCCCAGTTCGGTTGCAGTTTCTTAGATAGAGCAACACCAGCAAAGGGCTAAGGGCTAGCGCTCTGGGAGGGTGCATACGACCCGAAAACCAATTACATTGAGGCGATTGGCAGGGTAGAAGCCATAGCGGTAGGCAGACCGACACGCCCCTGGAGAGTAACTCCAAGCACCACTTCGCAAGATTCTTAGAAGTTTGCTCTCTTGGTCGCTTTCATCGTGCCAAGGGTCACTTTCATCCACCCAAGCACTATCATCAATGGGTGCTTTCTTGTAACTGGGATGATAATGGTCGAGACACCATTCCCAAACATTGCCATGCATGTCACACAAACCAAACGCATTGGCAACCCCAAAATAATCGACAGGGGTCGTTTCCTTGCGATAGTCTCCTTGTACGCCTCGACCATAGTTGCCTTGCCAAACTGAGTCTTGATCACTTTTTCCTCGATAATTCGCTAAATCGGTTGTGATGGTTTCCCCAAAATGAAAAGGCTGGTGATAGTTTTGATTCCATTCCTGGATGATCGAGTTGTTGCTGAGGCCTTCTGAATTTAATAAAACAGAACTTGAGGGCAATTGCACGGCCCGACAGGCATATTCCCATTCGGCTTCACTGGGAAGGCGATAAGGGCGTTGTGTATACTGTGAGAGTCGCTGACAAAACTCCATGGCCTCGTGCCAGGAGACATTTTCCACGGGACGCCGAGCGCGATCGCCAGGTTGTTGAAAGTCTTCCTTGAAGGATGAGGGATCAGGATCTAAGTCACGGTCAATTTTTTGAGTCAAGCTAACCACTGCTTGCCACTGCCCTTGGGTAATGGGATATTTCCCCATAAAAAAACTCGGCACTTTTACCACATGCTGAGGCGATTCATTGTCCTGACGCTCTAGTTCATTTTCAGGTGACCCCATCACAAAGACTCCTGCTGGAATCTGTATCATTTCTAGGGAGACCTTGTCATTGATTGACTCTGGAAAAAATGGAACCTTGATCGTTTTTCTTTCAATTTTTAACTGGAGAGGAAGGGAAACCATAATTCTACACAAGGTTTCAGTTAAGTATTAAGAGTAGTACATTTGTCCTGCGCTAAAAGCCCAAAAAAAATTGACAGAGAGGTTAATCAGAGCAAGAAAACAGAGGCATGCAATGTTGTGTCAGCCTAAGACGCAAGGGAGGGAATACGCACGAGGAAAGGGCTAGCGTTCTCAGATCGTACACACGACTCGAAAACCGAAATCGGTAAGACGATCAATGGGTTTACTAAGGTCGCGGTAGGCACACCGACAAAACCAAGCATTGAAGCCCCAAGCCCCTCCCCGTAGGATTCTTGGGTGATTTGGGTTGCTTTGATCCACCCAAGCACTGCCATCAGTCGGTACGCCTTCATAACTTTCATGATATTGGTCGAGACACCATTCCCAGACATTGCCATGCATGTCATACAAACCAAAAGCATTCGGTTCCTTTTGGCCAACCGGATGAGTTTGACCATTTGAGTTCTGACTATACCAAGCATAATCCCCCAACTGACTTTCATCATCTCCGAAGTGATAATCTGTCACAAACAATGGTTCATTCGTTACAGCCCGACAAGCATATTCCCACTCTGCTTCACTTGGCAAGCGATAGTCTTGGTTCGTATAGTAACTCAGACGGGCACAAAACTCGATCGCGTCGTACCAAGAAACTTGTTCGACCGGATAGTCATTGCCTTGATAGCTTGAAGGAGACTCAGTAAGTGACTCTTCTATGCTCCTCAGATTCGCAACCGCTTTCCATTGCGCTTGGGTAATTGGATATTTTGCCATGTAAAACGCAGGGACATTAACCAGATGTTGGGGTTTCTCATTGGGTCGAGCTTGCTGATTTGCCTCCGGAGATCCCATTAAAAATTTTCCGGTCGGGATTAAAATCATCTCTAACTCAATCTCCTCTCTATTACCAAAGAAGATTTTTCTTCTTTTTGCTGGTAGTTGTTCAACATAAGTCTGTGGAAGTTGCGCGGCAGGGGCAACTTCTTCAAAGGTAATTGTCGCAACCTGAACAGTCTGCATTTTTAAGGGGAGGGAGTTGTGGTTTATCATGAGCAACCTTCTCCGCGTTTTTTATAGATTGTTTTTTCTTCAGTGGTCACTTGCAATTAACGACTCATTAGGACTTTGGGGATATCGAAAGCCCTAGGAAGGAAAACATAAACTGCTTGGTTAGTTATACAATTGGCAAAATACTTACGGGAGCTGAAGCTAGAGCCGATAGAATCAGCAAACATCTCAACATCACAATACAATAGGGTACATTTTATCTTTACTTAATTATGTTTCTAATATGAACTTGATTAAGAGTAATCAAAGAAAAAAATGATCCAGAAGGCTGAGATACTGAAAAAAAAAGCAGTGTACAGTACATTCAATGTCTTCAGAATCTATAACCCAACTAACAGACAGCCTAAAATCCCTCTACATAAAAACAGCCCAAAAGCTCAAGGGAAGTGACCGGAGACAATTCATGGCGGAAGTAGTGAAAAATTTAGGCTATGGTGGGCAAACAATTGCGGAGCGAGAACTAGGGTGGAATCGGCGCACGATTCGCAAAGGAATGCAGGAATTAGAACATAGAATGTCGATAGCTGATTCCTATAAGCTCAGAGGACGCAAGCCCGCTGAAGATAGACTCCCAAACTTAGTTGAGGACATTCGCTCGGTTGTAGAGCCACAAAGTCAAACCGACCCCAGTTTCAAAAGTACTCGGTTATATACTCGGCTCTCGGCAGCAGAGGTCCGGCGACAACTCATAACAGTTAAAGGTTATGGAGATGAAGACCTCCCAAGCACTGAGATGATTAGAACCCGATTGAACCAGATGGGGTATGGCTTAAAACGAGTCGCCAAAACCAAACCTCTCAAAGCCTTTGTGTAGATGAAAGGGAACTGCCAAAAGACGCAAGTGAAGTAATTTTCTGGCAATTGTCACCACTTCACAATGAGACCTGATTTTTATACAAGTCGATCTATGAACTTCTAGACTCTTCCTCAAAGCGTAATCACCCTTTCAATTAATTAGGGCGAATGAGCATGCTCAGATAATTGTTTATTCTAAAGAAATAGACATTTCTCGTCGATAGGTGTGAAACAGGGTTGGCAATTGGATTTGCTCCACAAGAGGCGGACAACCCAACCAATGGCGAGCACGTTCAGCAAATTGTTGGGGATTACCACTAACACAAAAACGGGTTGGTGCTGGTGCATCAAGATTTTTTAAGCCCATTAATTCTAGTTCTTGTTCTGTGGCGGTGACGACATGCTCAGCCGGGTCAATAAACTGAATGGTACTTGGTAAAATATCCCCTAAAACCGGTGCTAAATAAGGATAGTGAGTACACCCATACACGAGAGTGTCAATTTGTTTTTCCTGTAGAGAAGCTAAATAGGTTTGAGCGACTTCTCGAACATAGGGGTCATTAAGACGGTTTTGCTCAATTAAAGGGACAAATTCAGGACAACTCACTTGCCAAACTTTAGTCCGATGATCAACTTCCAGAATGGCTTGCCTATAGGCGTTGCTCGTAGCGGTGGCTGGTGTTGCAATCACCCCAATGCGTTTTCCTGCTGCCACAGCCGCTCGTGCTCCGGGTAAAATAACGCCTAGAATCGGAAGATTAAACTCTGAGCGCACTGTTTCTAAGGCGAGGGCAGAAGACGTGTTACAAGCCATGATGACCATTTTTACCCCTTGAGCGGTCATCCAATGCAAAATCTCCCGGCAGAACTGCACAATTTCATCATGAGAGCGGCTGCCATAGGGAAGACGAGCGGTATCAGCAAAATAAAGGAGTGATTCTTGTGGAAGTTGTCGATAGAGTTCCCGTAAAACCGTTAATCCTCCTAAGCCACTATCAAAGACGCCTATGGGATGTTGAGAAACGATTTGTTGTTGGGACAGTTGATGAGTGAACAAATTAATCCCCTGTAACAGATTCATGGATGGTTTTGCGATGGCTAGTGAGAGAGATTATTGAGTTTGTTGAACATATTGTAAGATACCGTCTGCAATCGCCTCTGCCATCCGTTTCCGGAAGTTGGGATCCGCTAAGCGCGGCGCATCTTCGCGTCCGGTAACAAATCCGACTTCTACTAACACGGCAGGCATGGCAGAATTACGTAAGACATAGAAATTGGCTTTTTTCACACCGCGATCGCGCGTATTCATGTTACTGATGATGCTGCGTTGAATCGCTTGGGCAAGAGCCCGACCACTGGCATAGTAGAAGGTCTCTGTGCCATTGACATCAGGACGGCTCATACTAATGGCATTAGCATGAATGCTGATAAAGAAATCGGCATCCTCACGGTTTGCCATTGCTGTCCGTCCGCCTAGGCTAACAAAGCGGTCATCCCATCGCGTCATTTTTACGCTTAACCCGTTACTTTCTAAGGTTTTACGAACATGATGCGAAATGGGGAGAACAACATCTTTTTCCCGTAGACCGCCAATCCCTACCGCACCCGGATCTTTACCCCCATGTCCTGGGTCTAGAACGACGAGCAAATCCTCTTGATTGTTTCCACGGGAAACGGGTGGAGGAGGAGCCGGTTGAGTTGAAGTGGGTGGCGATTGAGGCACTCGGATGGTTTGCTGTCGTTGGTTCCAATTGTTGAGGCTGGGTAAATTCCGGCGGGTTGATTGTCGTAATTGTCGCAGTGTGATGGCGAGGGTGTTTTCACTCGGTTGATTTAAAGGGTCAGGAATATGAACGCCTGGGGAAGATTGCACCTGTACAACTACTGTTTCTTCATCTTTTTGTCGCACTCGAATTTGGGAAATAGGGCTATTGCGCGTTAGCTGTGGACCCCGCACCGGATCCGCTAAGTCGGCATTGGGAATTGTAATTTCATAGAGGCCACTGACTCGATTCCAACTTCCGCTTCCGGTGATCGGTTGATTCGCACGTACTAACAACTGATTATCCCTTAAATCGACCGCTTGAATCGTTGTTGTTTGGGCGGCTTGCCCTTGATCTGTGACCGGGGGTGGGGCGGGCGGAGTGGCTACTTGATTGCGGACTGCCCGCATCCCTCCTTCCGGCAAGAAAACAATACCGCCTTTCCCAAGGGTCGTTGGAAATGCCTGCCAATCTGGGCTCGCTGCACTCAAATGAAGTGTTACTTCTGCCCCATCACTGCCACTCGATTTAAATTCAGCATGGCTGATCCCATATTCACCCACGGGCACGACTGGCGGCAAATCTGATGGCAAATTGATTTGAGGTAAGCGAAACGAAATTTGTTTTTTATCCTGAGTGCGCTCAACTTGAATATTTTTTCCGGGGGACCCCTCTAACCGCAGTAATAAGCCACTGCGCGTGACCTTAAAGTAAGGATTATCCTTAGCATCGGCATTGCCCACCCCTAACAACGGAGATGTTGAGGGTTGACTCGGGGACTGATTTCCACCAGGAGCAGCTCTGACTTGGCTTTTCGCAACCCGCTTCGCTTCCGGTAGCTCCACTGACCAACGCTGGGAGCGTTGTTCTCGAATTTTGACTTTGTCTGGATCCAAAGTATAACCAGGGGCGAGTTCAACAACCAGGCGAGCGGTTTTTTGATCAAACTGACCCACTCGTACTTCTTGAACCGCTCCACCAACGGGTTGATTCACCAAAGAATGACCGAGCACTGTATTCGGTAAATCAATTACCACCCGTGTTGGATTAAAAATTAATTGTGCTCGCGGTTGCACTCTCTTTTCGGTCTGAAAGAGCAGACGATTGTCATCTTCGTTAAACCGCCAAAACGTAAGCTCTCCTGCATAGGCGGGGGCTGCCGTTAGTGCAGTTGCCACTAAAGAACCGATTAATATTGAGGCTTGTTTCACCACTCCTACTCCTCACACGCGCGATCGCGCCTTAAATTAATGATTTAGGCATCATCATAGAATAACCGTAGCAGTTAACAGATTAGTTTATCCTAATCAAGAGCAATCTTTCTGTAAACTCAGCTTCCTTCCTGTTTTGAGGTTTCTACTTCTGTTTCTGCCGCTTCTGGGAAGACGACTCGCAAGAAAGGAGGCGCCAAAAATGTTGTCAAAATGACCATGACAATAATAGCCGCTTCGGTAGAAGGAGAAAGTGCTCCACTGGCTGAGCCAACACCAGCAAAGACTAAGCCCACTTCTCCCCGGGGAATCATCCCCACCCCAATTGCAAGTTTATTGATATCGGGGCGACCAAAGATGGTAAATCCAGCAATGACCTTCCCGATAATTGCCACGACAATTAGAAACGCTGCTAAAATTAGCCCCTCACGGTTGCTAGGAACAGTTGGGTTTAAAACGCCTAAATCAGTTTTTGCCCCAACACACACAAAAAATACAGGAACCAAGATATCCGCGACTGGGACGACTTGTTCTTCTAGTTCTTTGCGTTTTTCGGTTTCTGCCAACACTAATCCGGCTGCAAAAGCACCCAAAATTGCTTCTAGCTCAATGGCAGTTGCAATGTAAGCAAGGGCAAAGGCAAACACTAGTGCTGTTAGCAACAGCTCACCCCGAGTTTTCATTTCATTAACCATTCCCACCAGAAAGGGACTAATGAAACGTCCCAGAAGGATTGTTCCCACTAAGAACGCTCCTGCACTGACAACTAAATAGATGATATTGCTGACTTCAATGTTTCCAGTTTTGATTAAACTAGCAACAACAGCTAAAACAATAATACCCAAAACATCATCAATTACAGCTGCTCCAATAATAATTTGTCCTTCCTTGGAATTTAAGCGCCCTAATTCTGCCAGAACTTTTGCTGTAATACCAATACTAGTGGCGGTTAAGGCAGCGCCAGCGAATATCGCTGGAATGGCTGGCACCCCAAATCCATAATATAAACCGGCTGTCCCGCCAACAAATGGGGCAATGACGCCTGTAACAGCAACGGCTGCTGCTTGGGGACCCACTTGTAAGAGTTCTTTCAGGTCCGATTCTAAGCCAATCTCAAATAGCAAAATCACCACCCCGAGTTCAGACAGGATGGTGATAACTTCTCCTTGGGCTTCAAAGACCGCTTCTGCTGCCCCAGGCTGGAGATCGGTCGTTCGTTCTAAAAACGCCATAATTAGAGAATCTTCAGCGGTTGCTCCGGTTTCAGGAAAGACGAGTAACCCTAATACAGAAATCCCAATCACTACTCCACCTACCAATTCTCCCAAGACGGGAGGTAAGTTAATGCGAGAGCAGAGTTCCCCGCCAATTTTACTGGCGATATAGATCGTCACTAAACTTAGCAAGACGCTAGCTAAAATTAAGCTGCCATCGGCTTGAGCGGGTTCTTCTTCAGCTGTTGCAAGTAGTGATAAAGGGATAAAATCTGTGATTACAGGACTAGACGTTACTTGAGCAAAAATCATTCTTTATTTGTTTACAGAATTTCTTTATACTTAACCATACAACAAGACTGGAGCTGACGATATCAGTTTCATCAATGTTTTAGGGGGCATTTTTTCGATACCAGTCAATTGTATTTTTTAAGCCTTGTTTGAATTCCGTTTGTGCCGTGAAACCAAAACGTTCTTTTGCGCGTTGGGTATCTAAACAGCGACGGGGTTGACCATTGGGTTTATCGGTTTGCCAAATAATTTCTCCTTGAAAGTCCATGAGTTCGCAAATTAATTCCACTAAGTCTTTAATGGCAACTTCTTGATTGGTTCCTAAATTAACCGGATCGGGATCATTATAGTGTTGAGTTGCCATAACAATGCCACGGGCAGCATCGGTTGAGTAAAGGAACTCTCGGGTGGGACTGCCATCTCCCCAAACTGGCAGTGTTTTTTCTCCTTTTTGTTGGGCTTCATGAACTTTCCGAATCAGAGCCGGAATCACGTGAGAACTTTCCGGGTTAAAATTGTCTTCCGGTCCATACAAGTTGACCGGGAGAAGATAAATTCCATTCCAGCCGTATTGCTGGCGGTAGGCTTGGAGTTGCACGAGCAGGGCTTTTTTGGCAATGCCATAGGGAGCATTGGTTTCTTCGGGATACCCATTCCAAAGGTCATCTTCATGAAAGGGAACGGGGGTAAATTTGGGGTAGGCACAAATGGTTCCCACACAAACAAATTTTTCGACGTTAGCTTGATAAGCAGCATGAATGAGCTGTGCGCCCATCATTAAGTTGTCATAAAAGAGTTCTGCCGGTTTTTCTCGATTGAGACCAATTCCCCCCACATGAGCAGCCAGATGGATGATAATATCTTGGTCGGCAGCAACGGTTTGGCAATTTTGAAAGTTTCGCAGGTCTTGATCGCGCGATCGCGGTACGGTAATTTTTTCTCGTTGTGCCCCGGCTGCACACAGTTGGTCAATCACCTGGCGACCTAAAAAGCCAGCACCACCAGTGACAACAATCCGTTTATTGTTTAAGTCCAGCATTTTAATCTTCTTCTTTAAAAAACTAGCAGTGAAACTCAGTCAACTAATAGGACATTGAACCCATATTTTGGCGAATATAAGCCGTATCTTGAATCCGTTTATGGTTTTTCGTTTCTGGAAGTGCAAGACCTAAAGCGGTTAAATCGGCATCGACCATTAATAGGACTAATTCTTCAAAATTAACGGATGGCTTCCAACTTAGTTTTTCTTTTGTTTTTGCCGGATCACCAATCAGTAACTCAACTTCGGCAGGACGTAAATACCTTTGGTCAAAGCGCACATAATCCTCCCAGTTCAGATTGACATAGCCAAAAGCCAGTTCTAAGAACTCTCGCACCGAATGCATTTCCCCTGTTGCTACTAAATAATCATCGGGTTGGTCTTGCTGTAGCATTAACCACATCGCTTTAACGTAGTCTTTGGCATACCCCCAGTCCCGTTTCGCATCCAGATTCCCCATATAGAGGTATTGTTGTTGTCCGGCTAAAATGCGCGCGATCGCGCGGGTAATTTTCCGTGTAACAAAGGTTTCACCGCGTCGAGGTGATTCATGGTTGAATAAAATACCATTACAGGCAAATAAATCATAAGATTCTCGATAATTGATGGTTTGCCAATGGGCATAAACCTTAGCGCAAGCATAAGGACTACGCGGATAAAAAGGAGTTGTTTCCTTCTGGGGAATTTCTTGAACTTTCCCAAACATTTCTGAGGAACCCGCTTGATAAAATCTCACTTGAATGCCTGTCCGATACTGATAGTCACGGATCGCTTCTAATAATCGCAATGTCCCCATTGCTGCCGTATCGACTGTATATTCTGGAGAATCAAAACTGACTCGCACATGAGATTGCGCCCCGAGATTATAAATTTCTACCGGTTGCACTGCTTCTAACAACCGACGTAAGGTTGTCCCATCTGTCAAATCCCCATAATGCAAGAATAACCGTGCGTTTTCTTGATGTGGATCAACATAAATATGATCAATTCGGTCAGTATTAAACGTAGAAGTGCGACGGATAATACCATGCACTTCATAACCTTTCTCCAGTAACAGTTCACTTAAGTAAGAGCCATCTTGACCGGTAATTCCAGTAATCAAGGCAATTTTTTTTTCACTCATAGGTCTATGATTCACCTTTAACCAGTTGTCATCTTATAAAATCTTTCCCCTTTCTCTCTAGAAATTCACTCATCCCACTCCTAAAAGTTGTGGGATTTCGTGTCCTTCCTTACTAGTTATTGGTCATTCGTACCAAGGACAAAGGACTAATGACGAAGAACAAAGCGTGAGGATGGGTTTCCTCGGTCGCTTTCTGTGACCCGGTACTCATTCACAAAAACTCCCTTAATTATAAAGGAGTTATGAATGATTTTTGTCACTTTTGTAGCCAATCAAGATCTAGGTTTAATAACCACCGTTATCTTGAGGAAAGAGAATGACTCCAATTGTCTTAATAATGACCCAGAAATCTAGCAACCAGTTCCGAAAATTGACATAATACACATCCATATTGACGCGCCTTTCATAGGGAATGTCATTGCGTCCTGAAACTTGCCATAATCCCGTAATTCCGGGAGGAATCGTCAAAATTTTATCAATATGACGACCATACTTATAAAGTTCTTCGGGAACTAAAGGACGAGGCCCGACGACACTCATATCCCCGGTCAGAACATTCCAAAATTGAGGAAGTTCATCCAGACTGGTATACCGTAAAAATTTTCCCACTGGTGTTACTCGCGGATCATCTTTGAGTTTAAATGTCTCTTCGTATTCCTTTCGTAACTCTGGATACTCCACCATTAAACGATCCATCATCGCATCCGCATTATCAACCATCGTTCTAAATTTAATGCAACGGAAGGCGCGATAATTTTTACCAATCCGCTCTTGAATATAAAACACCGGTCCGGGTGAACTCAGTTTAATCAAAATTGCCAATAGCAAATAAAGCGGAGAACACAGCACTAATACCGCTGATGAAAACAAAATATCGAATAATCGTTTGAATATTTCTCCATCTTTAGCAGCGAGGGCAATTGTTTTGTATCTTTTCTTACCGAAAAATGGGTCAACGCTACGTTTAATTGCGCCTCGTAACACCTTAACGGAGATAAGTTGGCTTTGAGCAGTCATCTTATTCCTTTCACTTCACTTCACACCACACACCCCCCATCATAAAGCCACAAGCCGAAACAAGGGAACAAATTGATGGTAATTGAGACATACCCTATTGTTTCATAGTTCTTAACCTCACGATCAGGTCTTTCGATTCTATCTTGAGATCAGTCATTGGTCATTAGTCATTAGTCATTAGTTATTAGGGAACAGGGAATCGGCAATTGGTCACTTCCTTTCCCTCGCTAATCGGGATCCTTAAATTTTCTCTTCAACCACCCCTTCCGCTTGGTGAACTAGATTTCGCAACTGGTCTAAAGTTTCTGGGGAAGCATTGTTCCACATTCCCCGTTGCTGGGCTTCTAATAGCCGTTCTGCAATATCTCGCATTGCCCAGGGGTTCTTTTCTTCTAAAAACTGTTGCACGGTTTCATTAAGAAGATAAGTTTGGGCAATGTCTTCGTACATATAATCCTCAACACATTGTGCTGTTGCATCATAGGCGAACAGATAGTCCACTGTCGCTGAAATTTCAAATGCCCCTTTATAACCATGACGCATCATTCCTTCTCGCCATTTTGGGTTCACAACCCGCGACCGATAAACGCGGGTGATTTCTTCACTTAAGTGTCTGACTTTTGGGTTTTCCATAATGGAATTGTCCCCAAAATAAGTCTGGGGATTTTTCCCCGTGACCGAACGGACGGCTGCGGTTAAACCGCCTTGGAATTGGTAATAGTCGTCGGAGTCGAGTAAATCATGTTCGCGGTTGTCTTGGTTATGCAAGACAATTTGTAAGGTTTCGAGGCGTTGTCTAAAGGCTTCTGGTGCTGCTTTACCGATGCCTTGTCGGGTATAAGCGTAACTACTCCAGTTAATGTAAGCCCGGGCTAAATCTTCATCGGTTTGCCAATTTTGTGCCTCAATTAAGCCTTGTAAACCCGCCCCATAAGCACCGGGTTTCGAGCCAAAAATACGGTAGCGCGATCGCGCTTGTGCTTCTGCTAAGGGTAACCCTTGTTGTTGCCAGTAGGCGGTTTCTTTTTGCGCTTGGGCAGCTAAAGGATTTTCTTCAGGCGTTTCTTCTAAATTCGCAACCGCTTCTGTCACTTGGTTAAATAAATCTAAGAGATTGGGGAAGCCATCTCGGAAAAAGCCAGAAATCCGCAGTGTGACATCCACCCGAGGACGTTGTAAGACCGAGAGGGGTAAAATTTCAAAATCCACAACTCGCCGAGAAATGCCGTCCCAAACTGGTCTCACGCCCATTAAGGCAAAAGCTTGGGCGATGTCATCGCCGCCAGTGCGCATGGTAGAGGTTCCCCAAACTGAAATAGCCAGAGATTGGGGATATTCACCGTTATCTTGGGTATAACGCTCAATGAGGGCTTCTGCTGCTTTATCGCCAACATCCCAAGCGGTTTCGGTCGGAATTCCTCGGATATCAACAGAATAGAAGTTACGTCCGGTGGGGAGGACATCCGGACGCCCCCGTGTTGGTGCGCCAGCTGCACCTGGGGGAATATAATTTCCATCCAGTCCTTGTAATAAATGTTGGATTTCCTCGGGAGTGGCTTGCAGTCTGGGTAGCAGAAAAGTTTTGATCCAAGTGAGTTCTTTTTCGAGAAGGGAAGGAAGGGCAGAAAATGGTTGATTGTCGAGAACATGAGTTGCAATCAATTCCGCTGCATACGCTTCTAACTCTGCGACTGCATCCCCAATAATGCGACAGGTGGATAAGTTTTTCGGAAAAGCACTCTGGTGTTTATCGAAAGAGAAAGGTTGGGAATAGTCACTGGTGAGAGGGTCAAAATCGAGATGGTAGGCTTGCGTGATCGCGCGCGTAATTCCGATATGATGTTGTCCAGGAGAACGGGCAATGGACAGGATTAAATCTTGCAGTTGTCTCCCTTGCGGACATTGTCCAAAAATATGTAAGCCATCTCGAATTTGCGCTTCTTTTAATTCACAGAGATAACCATCGGCGAGGGTTAAAAATTCACTGATGCGATCGCGATCAAATTCTGTCATCCCAAAGTCTTGGTGGAGATTTTCTTGAGTGACTAAATCAGCAATCTTATCGGCGATTAAAGGCAACCGCGTGGGATCAAGGGTTTGCGCTTCGTAATATTCATCAATTAACCCTTCCAACTCTTGCAATGATCCATAGAGTTCTGCGCGAGTTAAGGGCGGAGTTAAGTGGTCTAAAATAACTCCATGGGCGCGACGTTTGGCTTGCGACCCTTCTCCGGGATCATTGACAATAAAGGGATAAAAATGAGGAATGGTCCCCAGGGCAATTTCCGGATAACAAGTCTTGCTGAGGCTAATGCTTTTGCCCGGTAGCCATTCTAAATTGCCATGCTTTCCCACATGAATGATGGCTTGGGTTTGAAATTCCTGACGTAACCAATGATAGAAGGCTAAATATTCGGGAGTGGGTTCTAAATCGGGAGAATGATAGTTTAATGTCGGGTCGCGATCATAGCCGCGAGAGGGCTGAATACCGACAAAAATATTCCCCAACTGAATGCCAGGAATGGGAAAAGAAGCAACAGTTACTTCTCCCCAACGTTGGCTAATCGCTTGTTGTATTTCTTGAGGAAGGGTTGCAAAATAATCTTGATACGTTGTTCGGGAAAGGGCTTGTCTGACTTGACGATAAGATCGTCCTTCCGGGTCATTGGTTACCCCTTGTGTTAGCCATTGCATTAACTCATCCCCACTTTCCGGAAGGGAAGAAACAGTATAACCCGACGCTTTGAAGGCTTTTAAAATTTCGACACAACTGGCAGGGGTATCTAACCCCACCCCATTCGCAAGGCGACCATCTTTATTCGGGTAGTTGGCAAGAATGAGGGCAACCTTTCTTTCGGCATTAGAGGTGTTAGCAAGAGTTAGCCAATTTTGAGCTAATTTGACCACAAACTGAGCGCGATCGCGCACCGGTTCATAAGCAACAACATTGGTTTCTAATTGTTCATTCCACTGCTGAGAAGACTTAAACGAAATCGCCCGTGTAATAACACGTCCATCCACTTCCGGAAGCGCTACATTCATCGCCACATCCCGTGGGTTTAAACCTTGCATTCTGCTTTCCCATTGCTCTTTCGTTCCACCACTTAAAATGACTTGTAAAACCGGAACATTTAATTTTTGCCAAAAACTGCTTTGTTGTTCATCACCCAATTTTGCTAAAGAAAAGCTAGTTGTATTCAGAATTAATTGGATGTCTTGACAGTAATCGAAAACTTCTGCTTGCACCTCTTCTTGACTCAAGGCAGAGACAAAAATGGGGACTGGCAATAAATTACGCTGACTTAATTCCTCACATAACAGATCAATGGGACTGGTATTCCCAGCTAAATAATGAGCGCGATAAAAGAGAATTGCAACTCTTGCTTGATCAGTTTGCTGTTTAGAAAGGAAAGAAGGAGAATAAAGCCCAACGCGAGGAACAGTTTTTACTGCTGGCGGTTGGTAATTTCTACCACATCCTAAATCAGCGACAAATTGTAAACCATGACGACAGTTTTCTACCCCTCCTTCGATGAAATATTGCCACAATTGATTCACTGCAGAAAGGGAGACCGTTGAGTGACTGATCAAAGTGGGATCAGCGCGATCGTCTCCAGGTAAAATAAAGAGGAGAGTATTATTTTCTTGTGCTGTTTCTTTGACGACTTCTAACCCATATGACCAATACGCTCGTCCCCCTAATAGCCGCAAAATAATGACTTTTGCTTCACTTAAAACTGTATCTGCATAAGTATCAATACTCAACTCTTGTTGGAGGTTCAAAATATTTGTCACTCGTACCTCTGGAAAATCAGCAGAAAGCTGAGCAACTGCACTTGCTAACATTTGAATATCGGTATCAGCTGCAGTTAAAAAAATAATAGGTGCTGGTGTTTGCTCAATAAAAACGACTCCTTCGGTATTGGGATTCCAGCCGCCAGGAGTTGCTGCGATACGATGCATAAATAAATTTCGCTCCTTAATTTCTGTAGCTAAAAAATGATAGGATTACACGGCAAAAAAAATTAAATTAGTGAAACTAGTAAGCAATTTCAAATATTTTTGATTTTATAAAAAACAATTTCAATCTTAACATTAATTTATCTTGTAACTTATAAGGTATTTCTTGCGATTGATGACAAAGCAATTGCAACTCATAAGATAGAATTGTAGGAATTGTAAGGGAAAAATGTCTGGATTTAAATCTAAACAAGATATAGCACAAAAAATATTTGATATGGGTTCAAAAATCAATGAATTAAGATCAAAGTCATCCCAGACTAGAGGTGGTAAAAAAGCTGAATTAGACCAGCACATCAATGACCTCCAAGAAAAAAAAGACAATATACAGAAGAAACTTGACGAATCAAATTCACAATCCAAAAGTAATGATGTAGGATGGGGTGAAATTGCATCTAGCTTCCAGTCGGCTTGGGATGAATTTAATCAAGCCTTTGAGAAAGCAAGAAACAAATTGAAGTAAAAATACTCACTTCTCAGTTGCCCGTGATTGGTAATTGCGATCCCACTGCTGTTTTGCTGGCCAATTCTAAACTGACCAGGGTTAAGGGTTACGAAAAATTTAGTGGAATCCAAAGAGATCGCTCGATCGCTCTTGCATCGGTTTCTTTCTTTTCAAGGAAAATACAATCATTTTTATCAGAGTCATAAATCACAAAAAAAGTATCACTTTTTTTCTTAATTTTTGTTAGTTGTTTCTTTTGAATGATGGCAGGAATTTTATAATTATAATTAAGGATAGGAAAAACCGCTTTGATTCATAGGGAGGAAAGAAATAATGTCAGCTCCTAATACTAAAGGTGAAATGGAACAAAAACTGGCGGAAATGGGGTCAAAAATTGATGAATTAAAAGCCAAAGCATCCCAAGCCAGTGCCGAAAGGAAAGCCGAGCTTAATGAGCATATCAACCAGCTTCAGGAGAAAAAAGAGTCGATGCAACAGCGACTCCATCAATTACAAGAGGCAAGTGGAGAGGCTTGGGACGAGATTCAATCAGGCTTCCAATCGGCTTGGGACGAATTAAATCAAGCCTTTGAGAAAGCAAGAGAGCAATTTAAGTAAATTAGACTTATTCCTCAGCGGCTTCTGGCTGAGAGATTGCGTTTTCTTCAGTTTGAGGTGGAGTCGTATTTTGCTGTTGTGCTTGCGGTTCCGTAGTATTTTCGTCAGTTAACAGCGGAGTCATTTGCTTAATTTGGTCTTTAAATTGCGCTGGTGCAAGTTTAAAGGCTTCTTCATAGAGAGGCTTCGCTGCTTTTTCGTTTCCTTGACGTTGTTGAACTAAGGCTTGTCCTAAAACTGGACGAAAATCCCCTGGATTACTATCAGCAACTTCTTGATAAAGAGAGAGTGCCCCGTCAAACTGTTCAGTGCGACCATACACTTGCGCTAGTAACAATTTAACGCCAGTGCGATCAATCTCTTGATCACCACTTTCTGCTAACTCTAAGGTATCTTTCAGTTCACCAATCGCTGCTTCTGGACGACCTTGCTGTAAAAATAGATCGACTAACCCTTGTAAAGCGCGAGTATCACCGGGTTGGTTATCTAAAATGGATCGGTAAGCATCAGCCGCGCCTTCTAAATCACCCACTTGTTGCTTTGCTTGGGCAAGAAGAACCCGATAAGCTTGTTGATCAGGATTTAAGTCAGCTAGCTTTTGAAGGGGATTAAGTGCGCCTTCAATGTCTCCTTGCTGGATTCGCACTTCTATCAATCCTTGTAAAGCACTTTCATTTTCAGGTTCTTTTTCTAAAACTGCTTCATACCCTCTGGCTTTATCTGCCAAGTTTTCTTGTTGCTGTTGGGTTGTTGCCTGAGGAGAAGAAGGATTACTTGCTTCCTGTGGTGTTCCTCGGTTGTTGAGAAAAGGAAATACCGAGACACCAATAAAAGCAACAACAATAATACTAATAACAACTAATATCCAAGTTTTTCTTTGCGGTTTATCGGAGGAAGAACTCATATGACTAATTTGATAGACTTTTTATAGGTTGTACATTAACCAACCTTAACACTCCCAGAGTGAATCATGAACGGAAGTTGATCCTGGTTGAAATCACAAATTAAAGCTGTTTTTAAAATGAATGCATTGTTATATCAAACACTTTTTTATGTGATAAATTAACTTGTCTTTCTTGTTTTCGAGTGTAGGCTCACTTTTTAAGAATGAGTGATTTTTCTTTAAGACAAGAGTTGATTGGATAAAAGGAAACAGAGGCTCTTTCATCCTTCTCAAAGATTCGGCTAGCTCCTTCATAAGTTCTTTAACTAGTTTTCTATGTCAGAGGAGCAAGCAAATGTGATTTAATAGAACTGAACTGGATATCACCCAGAAGTTTTAAGTGAGTGACCTTAATGACTGGACCAGATGATCGTAAAAATAAAACCAATGGAAGTGCTTTAGATAAAATCCTAAGCTGGAATAGTTTAGAAGTTGTTTTGAGGATTACTCCAGTAATCTTTTTTGTCGTTGTAGTTGTCGTACTCGCGATTAGAATAGGCTCCATTTCAGGGATTGAAATCCTCTGGGATTTATCTGATCCAGGGGTTGCAAGAGGTCTTATCAGTTTACTCTTCTCCATTGCTACCGTTTGGGTTGTAATGCTTCTAGCTCTTACAGCCATTAGCGACAAAAGTAATGATGAAAAGTTTCGTCGGGGAAAAGATATTTTAACTGTCTTGGTTGGAATTTTTGGCACGATTATTGGCTATTATTTTGGCGCTGAGTCGCAACAGCAGCAACAAAATTTACCACCAATTCGAGAAGAACTTCTTATACCCGAAGATCGACAGCTTCCTAGCGGCAGAGATTTCAATGACTCACAGCAAGAGTAAATGTCCCTGTAGACTCCTACCTCGTCTAATTACTTGATCACTCACGCGATCAGTACGAGATTTGTGATCTCATGAGATGTTCAATGGCTTTCGCCACAAAAAACGTTCTGAATGAGGAAAACAAGGAAGGATTGATAGCCTAAACAAAAATTATTGCTAAGATATAGCTTAAATTAACCGTATTATACGGAATATACAAATATTAGCTATTTTCTTACAGTGCTTCCCCTTGGTAATGGTGAATACTTTCTTACTTTTTTGGAGTCTTCAAACTTGTTTGAGAAAATTCTGTCACCGAGCTCTTCACTATTTTTCGGTCTCTCACTTTTGTCTACTTATCTTGATCGGCCTAGTCGGATTAATCAACGCTTCTCCTGTTTTTGCCTCCTTTCTTGTTAATCCCGATTTTAGGAATGATGTTATTGCCATTCAACAAAAAACGAGCGTAGGTTTAGAGCAATCAACCATTTTGTCCCAAAACCAATCTCAAATTGTTAATTATGGCCCATTGTATCAACCTCAGCCACGTCGGGAAATTGAGTTATCACCAGGATTTCATGACTATCGCCGAACCTTAGCTGTAAATTTAGGGTTACCCCGTCATCCCGACTTAGTGAAAGTTACTCCCCAACTCGGTCAGTATCTGTTAAAAGATGGGCGAGTTATCCTCCGAACAGTGGTAGATACTGCTGAGACCAATTTATGGGTTACAGGAGACTTTAATGACTGGGTTTATCCTGATGAGCGCTACAAATTACAGGTTGACCCAGATAATGCCTATGTTCGTTACATTATTCTGCCGGCCTCTTCACAGCCAGACGGCTACCATTTACAGTACTATTCTTTAGTGCGTGAAACCGAGGAAGGAGAAGCTTATCTCATTACAGATCCGGCATCTAATTTGGTGTCTTCCCCTGTGTTCTACCATCGGTTTATTGCAGGTACTGCTCGAGAAAATCCTCTGCGTCCTCTAGGAGAGGAACAAATTAACCCTTTATCTGTATTTTGGTTTCCTCCTGAGGAGCAACATCAAAGAGAAGTAGATTCAACAGAGCTCCCTTATCGAACCAACATTGGAGAAACTGCCTATATCGCTCTCACCACCGATCTAACTACTTATATCTCTGAATTTATTTGCCAGAATCCTAATTCTATTTTCTATGGGAGTTTCGGCAAGGAACATATCAATGAAACCTATCGTTTCGCGACTGAGTGCAACGTACCTCAGCATATTCGCCAAGAAGGCTACAATGCTGTTCAGTTTTATCCAAACATTGCCAATCAAACCCATGCCGACCAGCGGCGACCGAATGACAAAGTCGTCGATTGGCGATTTTGGTATCTAGTACGCCAATATATGACCGCCGGTCAGTCTGATCAAGGCACTCCCAGCGAATATCGCCAAATGCTACAAGCGTTTAATCAAGCGGGCTTGAGTCTTGTGGTGGATTTTGTTTTTGCCCATAATGCCCAGCCGTATGCTGGTGGAGAATTTTATCCGGAAGTGCATATGGGATTATCAGGGCAAGGTTTTTTATCCGATCACGGTACTGAGTGGGGAACGTTACGCCCAAAATTTAATAATCCTGGCTTTCGTCTCTTGATCCAAGAAGCCCTGATCAAATTTTTCTACGAAGGCTATGAAGGCGTGCGGATTGATAATGTGGATGGGCTCAGTTGGGAACCCGGAGGAGAAAGTCTCTTACGAGATTTAGCTTGGGAGATGATGTTGCGGGATCCCAGCTTTCAAATTATTGGTGAGATGTATTCTATGTTTGATGACCGCGTAATTTCTGCTGCCCATCCTTTAGGCATTGGCAAAAGCGGATCGGGATTAACCGTAGGATACACGGATGACTTCAATGCCTGTTTATCCAAAATTATTCGTAAAAATCCAGAGGAGTATTCCTTATTCCAAATCTCTGAGTACTTGCGCAACCCGTGGCGTTGGTTCGATGTTCATGGCTGGCGACCGGATGATCTTAATAATATTCGAGACTACGATGATATTCACGGTCAATATCCCGTTGAGAAATTAGCGACAGGTTGGGAACATTCAGAAGGAAAACTCATGGCATTTACTGCTCTTAAGCTAAGTGCCGGCAGTTATTATATTGATTCGGCGCAGGTTTTCACCTTGCAGAGAGGCAACCTCGCCACTAACGGGGCTGTGGCTTGGGAAAATCTGAGTAATCCTGGAATTGCAAAATTCCATCAAGCAATAGTAGACTTCCGCTCTTTAATCGCCTCTGATGGTTACCATGCCTGGTATAACCAACATAATCATCATGAAAAGTGGCTGGATGATGTGAACAAAGTAGTTACCTTTGAATACTGGGATCCCGCTCTGGATCGACGCCGGTTCATTGTTATTAATCTAACAGATTCCACCTATCCCATCTACTCGATTAATCATGTCGCTCTCCCTCAAAATACTCGGTTTGAAGTCGTCCACCGTTCTGGTGTAGAGCAGTATTTAGGTCCATTACCGAATAGCGCCATTGGTGAAATAATCAGTGTGGGAGGGGAACTTAACCAAAATCATCAGGTTACTATTCCTCAGGGATTGCAACGCTATGAAGTCGTCGTGATCGACCAAGTCAAGGAAGAAGTTGGTCTTCTCGCCGATGGAAAAAGCTCGATCATCGATCAATAATGAGAATAGTTACCGATATTAGAGTCATTAATCTTGAAACAAATATAGCCGGGTCAAAATATCCTACTTTAGAAGATGGCTTGACAGCCTTGGGGAGTCAGCTCGTTTTGGGTAATTTCTTTGATGACAGCCACGACGTCGTCAGTAGTATACAATCGCACATCAGGATATTTTTTGGGCAAACGGGACTCTAGCATCATCTGGAAAGAGTGATTGGGAAAGAATAAAACTTCAGCTTGACCATCGTTCCCAATCGCGGCGTTGACTTCACCGTATTCTTGAAAGAAAGATAAGCAAATCTTGGTAATCTCCTCATTCGCTATCAACCGAGCTTTAACTTGTTCACCGAGCCGTGCTTTGAAAGCAAATGCTGTAATCTCCATAAATGATCTCCATATAGTATTTAATTTAATCTATATCAATATTATATGTGATTAATAAAACCTGAAAGGTGAAGAGCAAAGATACTTTTTCATTAATTGGTGCGAATATCCTCAATCAATCCACAGTAAGGATCAGTTTCTTGAACAAGGAAGTGCATAAATTTTTCTTCCCCAACATATCAAAGAACAACACACCAAACTTCCTAACTTTAGAAACACTAACTCAAGAGAAATTCCTATGATTAGTAAAAAACTTGCTTTCGGTTTAATCGTTGCTATTGCTTTCACCACTCCCGCTGCTGCTCAACAATCCCAAACCTCGGTCCAACGCGCCAACACTCAAAATGCTGCTGTAAATGGGTCCAGTGCCTTTTCTAACACTGAGTTGAATAATCAGCAAATACAAAGCCAACGCGATCGCTTTTTCAATCAAGACCCTCAAGACCAAGTTTCCATACAAGAATCCAAGACCAGCAATGCTGCTGTAAATGGGTCCAGTGCCTTTTCTAACACCGAGCTGAATAATCAGCAAGTGCAAGTTGACTCTGAGGGGTACTACCACCACTATCGGCTAGGATACTAATTTTTCAAGGAGGGGTAAGTTCTGTCCCCTCCTCTCGGTGATCGGAGATAAATTGCGCTGGTCGGTTCTGGGTCTCGCGGTCGGTGTTGACGAATTTGTAAAGCTACATCCATCAGGAAAACTTACCTTTGAGGAATTCTTACTGTTCTTCTCTTATCATTTGATTTCAGAAAGTGACAAAAGAGGGCTAATTTAAAGTTCAGCAAACAAGCTTAAGTCAGGGAGGCAGATTGCTCTAACGATACCTTTTCTAAGAGTTGACTCTGGCACCATTGTAACCCTTGATCGAAATCCGGAAAGTGTTGGCAATAAGGATTATTCCTTTCTAGGGCGTGACCGCGATCCAGTTTATGTTCTACTAACGGGGTGAGATTGGTGTAAACGATTGTGATTTCTTGTTGATAAGCAAGTCGTAAAATTTTGGCACAGCTAACAACCGCAGAAGCATCAAGTCCTTCTAGTTGGCTACCATCAATAATCAAATAGGATGGTTTTTGCTGTTCTTCCTGATTCAAGAGTTGGCGAAACTTCTCAACTAAGCGATTGGCAGTGGCAAAGAAAATATATCCTTGTAGTTGCCAGAGTTGAATTCGGTGGGCTTTTTCTTGAAGGCTATAACTAGCAGAAAAAGAAAGCATCTCAGTTCTAGTCTCAATTCCCTCCCAATCATCTTTGATGATGTCTTGTTGAGCATAGTTGTATAAAAAGAGAACTAGTTGCCCTGCGAATCCCACAGCAATTCCTTCTAAAAATCCGACGGTAAAAATAACAATTAACGAAGCAATGATAATTAGGTATTCGGAGACATCAAGTTGAAACCAAGTCCGGTAAACCCATTGAATCACCAGCGAAAGACCTAAATAGAAGGATAAGGCACCGATAACCGGACGAGGAAAGAAAGATAATAAAGATGGACCTAGAAAAAGAACAGCAATGCTAACCAAGGCACAAATAATGCCTGTGAGGCGACGGCTTGCCCCCATTTTAGAAACAAGGATGGTACTGGGAAGCGCTTGGTTTCCCGACATACCACTGCCCATGCCTGCAATGAGATTGCCGAGTCCTACTGCGTCTAAAGTACGATTCAGATCAATATCGCGTCTGACAAACAATTCAATCCCATTTTTGGTAAGAACCAGTTCCAGAAGGCAGATAAAAATCACTGATGCGATCGCGTCCCAATTCTGGAGAATTACTGACCAGTGAATCCCATTCAATTGCGAAGGGATTAGGGGCTGCCACAGGTGCCCCTCCTCAATCCCAAAACTTAGCAACCAATCTTGGGCTTGTGCTTCGGTAAACGAGGTATTGGTCAGCAAAAATCCCAGGTAAAAGATCCCGATCAATGTCAACAGCGTGCCGGGAATGACAAGAAAGTGCTTATAACGGTCGGAAACGACCAGCAGAAGCAGAGCACAAATGACCCCTGTCACCCAATTGGGGAGAACCTCGGGTTGCAGATAAACGGATAGTTGCGACACCCGAAACTCAACATCGGTCATCACTTGCAGGGATCCCTGGAGCAAGATTAGGCCAGTGCCGCCCATAAACCCGCCAATGACAGGATGAGGAATCAACTGAACTTGATTGCCCAGTTTCAATCGTCCCAGCAGCAGCAGTAATAATCCGGAAAGAACGGTACTAATCACAATTGCGGCGATAACTGTGAGTAGAATTTCTTGCGGCGGAAAAGAACCATTCATCCGGGTCGCGATCGCGCTGGCGAGAGCTGCCAAAACTGCAGTGGGGGCAGCAAGGGGCGTGGCGATAATTCCGGGAAAGGGAGCCAGTAAAGCAACCACAATTCCCATAGCAGCATTGCTAAAAATCGCCATACCAATGCCAGTAGAGAGATATCCGGAGAGACTGCCAGAAAAAATGAGTGCTGCGTAGGAAATACCTCGAATTACGGCAATGATGCCGGTAACTAAGCCAGCACTCAAGCTGGGTAACAAGTTTTGAGGTTGAAATTGGTCAATTAAATTCGCAAAAATCTTGGATTGGGCAGTTTCCTCAGTTGTTACAGGATCGGTCATAAAAATTGGTTGTTACGTCTGGGCAATGGCTTCATTTTAGGGAAGTTTACATCCCATTAACGGCGATTGACCCTAACCCATTCATTGAAACATTGGTGAGTGAGTCTCGTTCGTTAAGTTACTGAACCAGCCTTCTTTCACCCTAATCTAGAAGCCACAGCGGAATAAGTAACGTTGAATACAAGCGGTCTCTCTCAAAAGTCATGGATTTTGCGCCAGGGGTATGACTTACGCGATCTCAAGTCAGTTCATCTTCCCTGGAAAAACGGTTGACCGCGGCTGGGCGGTCAAAGATTACGTCTTCCTCAACGGAAGGCGCCTGCTTTGACCGTTGGTCAAAGCAGGCAAGGGGCTGTGTGCGGAAATGAATTCCATCCTCACTAAAGCTCCGGCCTGAAAGCCCCGCACCGGACTGCCGACCCAACTGGAATTCGATTCCAGTTGGAAAGCGGCCTGGAGCGAGGAGCGAAGCGACGCAGTGAAGATGCATTCCGCACTTTGAGTCCGGTGTACCGCTGACTTTGCTACCTTAAAAAAGAACGAACTATTCCCAAAATTAAATTGCCAATGCTACAACCAGCTCGCATCTCTCGCATTTTACAAGGCTCGATTGGGGAAGAATTAGGGTTTGAAATCGGGGACGCGATCGTTGCCATCAACGGAGAACGTCCTCGCGATTTAATTGACTACCAATATCTCTGCGCCGAAGAAGAACTCACCCTAGAAGTTCTCGATAAATATGGCGAAACTCACCACATTGAATTGGAAAAAGACTATGACGACAACTTAGGGTTAGAATTTGAAACCGCTCTCTTTGACGGTCTCATCCAGTGTAATAACCGTTGTCCGTTCTGTTTTATCGATCAACAACCCCCTGGTAAACGAGAAAGCCTTTACCTAAAAGACGACGACTATCGGTTGAGCTTCCTCTATAGCAGTTATCTTACCTTAACCAATCTCACGCAGCGCGAGTGGGATCGCATCGCTCAAATGCGACTGTCTCCTCTGTATGTGTCTGTTCATGCGACGGAAGCAGACCTCAGATCGAGACTCCTCAAAAATCCTCGGGCGGGGCAAATTCTAGAGCAACTGCAGTGGTTTCAAGATCATCACCTGCAAATTCATGCCCAAGTGGTCGTCTGTCCAGAAATTAACGATGGCATTCACTTAGAAAGAACGCTGCGCGATCTCGCTAAATTTCATCAAGGGGATATTCCTACAGTTCTCTCCACAGCAGTCGTTCCCGTGGGCTTAACTCGCTTTCGCCCCCAGCAAGACGAACTGATTCCCGTCAGCACAGAAAAAGCGCAAAGCATCATTCAACAAGTGCAACCTTTGCAAAAGGAATTTCACCAAGCACTGGGGACAAATTTTGCTTGGTTAGCCGATGAATGGTTCTTAATTGGTCGCCAACAATTGCCTCCCGCTTCCCACTATGAAGACTATCCCCAATTGGGCAATGGCGTTGGTTCGATTCGTCAATTCATCCAGGAATTTCAAACGGTTGCTCAAACACTGCTTCCCAGTCAGATTAATTCCCCGCGTCGATTAACTTGGGTTGTCGGCAATGCTGTGGAAATAGCTTTTCAACCGCTAGTGGAACAGTTAAATACAGTATCTGGACTCAACGTCGAACTTGCCCCTTGTCGCAGTAACTATTGGGGACAAGATATCACGGTTACTGGATTACTAACTGGAGAAGATCTATTAACAACCCTTCAGGGAAAAGATTTAGGCGACGGCATTCTTCTGCCTTCCTTGATGTTAAAAGACCACGACACTAGATTTTTAGATGATTTAACCTTAGAAACGGTCAGTCAAAAACTAGGAATTTCTATTTTTCCAGTGACTGGGATTGCTCACTTAATTGAAACTTGCTTATCTGATCCACTCCCGAATAAAATATCAGAGGAATTAACGCATGCAGACTTGGTTTCTTGAAAACTAAATGTCAAAATAGAAGGGCGTGCAAGGTGTGTTTGTTAGATCATAAGTTGATCAACTAAAAATCAGCTTTTAGGAGTGAAAACGGAACGAAATCAATATGCTAGCCTTTCGTTATTTATTTGGTGTGAGTGTGGGAGCATTGATGAGCCTTGGTGTCGGAGAAACTGCCACTGCTCAAAATTGGGCTTCTCGAATTGATTCCAATGCAGCGACCGAATCTTCTTTTGACAGCATTACAGCTTCAGAAGAATTAATCGATCAAACGTCTGCTGCTTTACAACTGCAAGTGAGTCAGTTACAAGTAATTAATAGGAAAAAATTTGCCACCGGTCCTTTGCTAAGGCTCCCGCAAGGAAGATCTTTCCCAAAAAGTCAGCCAACAGCAACTGCTACTCCTCAAGGAGTGAAGTTAAGAAATGGAAGATCTTTCCAACTCGCAAGCGACTTAAACTTACCACAGCAACAAAAACAACTGCCTCAGATTGAGGAAAATCAGCCCATTAATGAGGATCAACCTATTGAGGAAAATCGTCCCATTAACGAGGATCAACCTATTGAGGAAAATCAGCCCATTAACGAGGATCAACCCATTGAGGAAAATCAGCCCATTGAAGAGTACGATGAATCTTTAGAACCCGTAGAAGAAACAGAACAATTAAATCCCAACTCAAATCCTCTACGCTTACCAACTAATGCTGATGAAGTTAGGGTAGATGAAGTTGTTCCCATTACTCTCGAACAAGCAATTGACTTGGCACGACAGAATAATCAAAGCTTAAGAGAGGCTCGTCTCAACCTCAATCAAGCACAAGCCCAATTACAAGAAGCACTCGGTGCAGAATTTCCAACTTTAAGTTTACAAAGTGATTTCCAACGCAGTACTTCTGCAACGAATGAAATTAGTGCCAATACTGCAACCACTCCTTTTGCTAGTTCAGATGGAGTAACAACTGATCTCAATACCATCCTACAGTTAAACTATGATCTTTACACAGGGGGACAACGTTCAGCACAAATTCGACTTGCTGAATCCCAAATTCGCACTCAAGAATTAGCGCTTGAACAAGCTGCAGAACAATTACGCTTTGATGTGACCGATGCTTATTATTCAGTTCAGGAAGCTGACTCGCAAGTTGAAATTGCTCGGGCGGCTGTGGCTGATGCCGAACAAAGCTTACGAGATGCTGAATTGTTAGAACAAGCAGGGTTAGGAACTCGCTTTGATGTTCTCCAAGCAGAAGTCGATTTAGCCAATGAGGAACAAAACTTGACGCGGGCCATTTCTCAACGACGAATTAGTAGACGCCAGCTAGTGGAAACCCTTGGTTTAGGCCAACAAATTGAAGTGACTGCAGCAACACCACCGGAAGTATCAGGAACTTGGGATTTATCTTTGGAGGAGAGCATTGTTCTAGCTTATCAGAACCGGGCTGAACTAGAACAACAGCTCGAACAAAGGGAAATTGCTCAAGAAAACCAAGTGATCGCGCTAGCAGGAATTAGGCCGCAAGTCAGCTTGTTTACTCGATATAATGTGCGTGACATTATTGATGATAGTAGTGGTGGTGTAACCGGAGCTGGTGATGGCTTAGCCATTGGTGCCCAATTGCAATGGACCCTCTATGATGGGGGGCAAGCTCGCGCACGTGCTCGACAAGCGGAAGAAAATGCAGCGATCGCGGAAAATCGGTTCGATCAATTCCGTAACCAAATTCGTCGTGAAGTTGAACAAGCTTTCTATAATCTGCAAGCCAACGAACAAAACATTGATACTGCTGAAATTGCCGTGGAACAAGCAGAAGAAAGTCTTCGTTTAGCCCGTTTACGTTTTCAAGCCGGCGTCGGAACACAAACCGACGTGATTAATGCTCAAAGTGCCCTCACGCAAGCCAGAGGGAATCTTTTAACAGCAATCATTGATTACAATCGCTCTTTAGCCGGATTACAACGGTCAGTGAGCAATCTTCCGGATGGTCGACTTTTTGATACGCCTTAGCAGATTTAAGTTCCCCTCCCTGAATTTATTACATTTTCTTAATACAATGGGAACTAAAGAAGTCCGTAACTCAATTTATAGATGGCTAATATTAAATTCATACACGAAGACAAACAAGTTATAGCAGCTGATGGGGTTAACCTCCGCGAAAAAGCGCTGGAAAACAAAATTGATATTTATACATTCAAAGGGAAAATGCTGAATTGCGGAGGATATGGTCAATGTGGAACTTGCATTGTAGAAGTGGCAGAAGGAATGGAAAACTTATCGGAACGGACACCCGCAGAACAGCAAAAGTTGAAGAAGAAACCGGATACTTATCGCTTATCTTGTCAAACAATTGTCAATGGGGGTGATGTTAGTATCATCACCAAACCTCAAGCCCGTTAGCCCTTGTTGTCACCTACCCAATTGGTGATATCCTAAAAATGTCCTTTGAGATTATGTGATAAAAAGCTAACTGCAATGGAAGTTAATCAACTCGGATTTGTTGCCAGTATCTTATTTGTCCTGGTGCCTACGGTATTTCTACTCATTCTCTATATCCAAACTCGGAGTAGTGAAGATACTTAAATGGCTTAAAAAGCATTAATTAATCAGGGTTAGTATGGAGAAAAGTCTCCTCTCCCTGATTTTTTGTGAGGCGGCCTTGATAGTGAATTAATCTGCTTTAATCAGGTTCAGTTGGGATCAAAAAATACACAGTAAATATTCAGCTAGTCTTGCTTATTTCCGATAAGAATAGACTTAACTGAGGAATAATGTAAGCGAATGTAAAAAAAACGATGCTTAAACATGGCATAATTTTTAGTTAAGACTAGTACTCTACCAAGGAAGTTATGACAGGTGGAAAAGCTCTGGAATGATTATCATGTCAATAGATTAGAAAGCAATTACCTGTCAAAATCAGCGTGGTGGAGTACTAGCCGTACAATGAACATTTTCCTGCAAAAAATTGAAATTTATCGGCATCGATTTGGGATGGTACTCCCACTCTAGTGGACTCTCTTGCTTAGAGTGGCAGGGTAACAACTTGCGTATACTCGCTATAGATATTAAACTCTCGATTACAGAAATTTTAGCTTGGTGTGACGCGCTACTTCCTGTCACCGAACCTGCTTTAATTGCTGTTGATGCACCGACTTTAATTCCTAACGCCACAGGAATGAGAGTTCCCGATCAACTTACCCATAGATATTTTGGTCGTTATCATGCAGGGTGCTATCCGGCAAATCGCAAACGCCCTTTTGCGCAACGAACCGTTGCTTTTGGTTTAAGTTTAGAAGAACGCGGCTTTCTCCATGCTCCTGAGATCAGCCCACAACAACCAGGACGCTATCAAATTGAAGTGTATCCCCACGCTGCTATGATACAGCTATTTCAGTTAAAACGGATTTTGAAATATAAAAAAGGAAAGCTGGCAGAACGAAAAGCGGAACTAACCAAACTACAGCAATATATCCAGGAAGTTTTACCGCAACTTACACCGTCACTGAGCTTAGATGGTTTCCTAAGCGCGATCGCTGTGCCTTTGGCTCCCTTAACCGGTGTTGCCCTCAAAGCAATTGAAGACCAACTCGACAGCCTAATTTGTGCTTACATTGGCGCATATTGGTGGTATTGGGGAGAAGAACGCAATCAAGTGCTCGGCGATCGCGATACCGGCTATATCATTGTTCCTTCCAGTTAGTCACCCCCATCTATCCCCAGGGCTGTTTAACTTAGCTCTAACTTAAACTCGGTAAGTATTAGTCCCGATCGGTTCTCGAGGAGCATTTTTCAGAGTATAAGCAATACTCCAATTTGAAGGATTTTTGAGTTGAGAAGATAAACCTCGCAGTATCATTAAGATAGCTACGCGAGTCTTAAGATGGACTCTCAATACATAATGGTCAGACGGTACTGGATAGTCTCGATCAATATTTACCTTAACCATACGGGCTTCTTTGCGATACCGACCAGCTTGTTTAACGCTCAACAAAATGGGATATTGGAGCCGATGTTCATTCGGTAAAATAAAAAGTCCATAGACATTGTGTCGTCCTAACCAAGGTTGAACAACAATAGTCATGGGAGAAGCATAAAATACCTCTTGGTTAGTTTCTAAAAAAGACGTATTTTTACATTGAGGATTAAAAAGTTGAAAAAATTTATGAGGGATCTTCTCCATAACAGAAATATTGAATGATAGTAAAAAATTCCAATCACTAAATAGGGCTTGCTGGATAAATCCAGAAATCAGGAGTGATCAAGGTTTGACTCCCTTG
>CAZAYV010000017.1:0-2831 GCA_964489465.1 uncultured Dactylococcopsis sp.
AACATTACGGAGAGACGCTTTACATAAAGCCTTCCCTAATGCCAAGCTACGTCGAAAGGAAGTTCATAATAATCTTGATAAAATTAGGAAATTTCGTAATCGAATCGCTCACCATGAGCCAATTCATAAGAGAAATTTAAGCGAGGATTATCAGTTGATTATTCAGTTAATTGAATTTATGTGTAAGAATACGGCACAATGGACTAAACATCATAATTATTTTGAAGATATTTATCAAAACAAACCCCAAAATATTAATCCTCCTAAAAAGAAGAACAAATAATCGCGCTACTCTCTTATTTGTTTAAATTTCAAGGTGGTGGATAACAGAAGCAGAAATCGCGCTGGCAAGTTCGTCTTTTTTACTGAGGCTTTCTTCTACGCGATCAAAGTTTTTTTATCGTTAGATTTAGATCATGAAAGACTTATTCCATAAACAATTTTTGACTTGATTCTCGAGAAACTTGAATTCCAAAAAAGAATTTGGCTCGTTTCTTATTTGATGTAGGGGCTAATAACTGCATAGGCGAACCGCTGTTCGCCCTCTCAGAATTAAATTCCCAACCGTTGATAAATGGCATCTAAATTTTGCAGATGGTGTTGGGGATCGAAACAACCTTCAATTTCACTTGCAGATAGCGTTTTCTGTATGGTTGGGTGATTAGAAATCAACTCGTAGAAATTACCATCAATTTGATTCCAGGCTTTATGGGCACACTCTTGAACGACTTGATAAGCATCTTCGCGCGTCATGCCTTTTTCGACTAAGGTTAGTAACACGCGTTGACTGAAAATGACTCCCCCGTAAACGTTCATATTTCGCTGCATATTTTCCGGGTAAACCAAAAGATTTTTCACTAAATCAGTCGTTTCATGGAGCATGAAGTGAGTTAAAATGCAGCTATCGGGAAAAATCACCCGCTCGGCTGAACTGTGGGAAATATCCCGTTCGTGCCAGAGGGCGACATTCTCTAAAGCAGTCATGGCATTTCCGCGCACGACTCGGGCTAGTCCAGTTAGACGTTCTGAACGAATCGGATTACGTTTGTGAGGCATTGCCGATGAACCTTTCTGCCCTTTGGCAAAGTATTCTTCAACTTCTAAAACATCGGTGCGTTGTAAGTTACGGATTTCAACAGCAAAGCGTTCCAGGGAAGCCGTTAAGACAGCGAGTTGTTGCAAGAATTGGGCGTGCCGATCGCGCGAGATCACTTGTGTCGAAGCGGTATCCGGCTGTAACCCTAACTTTTCACAAGCCAGGGCTTCTACTCTTGGATCAAGGTTGGCATAGGTTCCCACGGCACCCGAAATTTTACCGACCCCAATTTCATTGCGGAGATGAATGGCGCGATCGCGATGGCGGAAGATTTCTGCTAACCAACCTGCGAGTTTAAAACCAAACGTGATTGGTTCGGCATGAATGCCATGAGATCGTCCGACCATTACCGTATAGCGATGTTGCTGCGCTTGATAGCGAATCGCTTGGGCGAGGGATTCAATTTCTTCGAGAATCAAGTTCAAACTCGCCACCAACTGCAAGGCAATCCCAGTATCTAAAATATCGGAACTGGTTAAACCGAGATGAATATAGCGCCCCACCTCCCCCACATATTCATTGACATTGGTTAAAAAGGCAATTACATCATGACGGACTTCCTTTTCAATTTCGAGTACCCGTTGCGGATCAAAATTAGCTTTGGCTTTAATTTCTTCTAACGCCGACTCCGGAATATACCCCAACTCTGCTTGCGCTTCACATACGGCTAACTCGACCTGCAGCCAAGTTTTTAACTTCGCTTCCGTTGTCCAGAGATCCCCCATTGCGGGCAAAGTATAACGTTCAATCATGTCCGTTTTGTTTACAACACAACCTTATTATCCTAGCTTGCTCGATTCCACTTTGATTTTGGTTTCGCCATGACCTTAAGCTGAGTTAAGCACAGTGTCACTGAACCGAACAACTGACAAAAATATGCCAGAATAAAAGGGACAATCTTGTCGCGATCGCGAAATGAAGGTGTTGGCGCATTGAATACAATCCGAGAAATTCTTGCCCGTTGGTGGTCAGAATTCACGCTGCAAACTCGTTTAATGGCTGTGGGAACACTCGTCGTTTCTCTAGTGATGAGTGGCTTAACCTTTTGGGCAGTCAACACGATTCAACAAGATGCACGGATGAACGACACTCGTTTCGGACGAGACTTAGGACTCCTTCTTGCTGCGAATATTGCGCCTCTTGTCGCTGAAGATGACTTGACTGAAGTGGCTCTCTTCTCCGGACGCTTTTATAGTAGCACCTCTAGTGTCCGTTACATTCTCTACGCAGAACCCGATGGGAAAATTCGCTTTGGCATTCCCTTCTCCGAAGCCGAAGGAGATAATACCCTGACTATCGAACGACGCATCCAACTCCCGGATAATTACTCTCCTCACTCCGAGCAACCCTTAGTCCGTCAACATCTTACACCTAACGGCGAGGTAACAGATGTTTTTGTTCCTCTTAGCTATGAAAATGAGTATCTTGGTGTCCTTGCAGTTGGAATCAATCCTAACCCAACGGTGGTTGCTTCCTCTAACTTAACTCGCGATGTTACCATTGCAGTTTTTATCTCGATTTGGGCGATGGTGATTTTAGGCGCCGTGTTTAATGCCTTAACCATTACTAAGCCCATTAAAGAATTATTAGTGGGGGTGAAAAATATTGCTGCCGGGAACTTCAAGCAACGGATCGAACTCCCTTTAGGGGGAGAGTTAGGGGAACTGATTTCTAGCTTCAACTACATGGCGGAACGGTTAGCGCGGTATGAAGAACAAAATATTGAAGAACTGAC
>CAZAYV010000017.1:2931-37792 GCA_964489465.1 uncultured Dactylococcopsis sp.
CGGTTGAGGACTCTTATAAAGAAGGGGGAGAATTTCGGATTACACTTACCAGCCCTCATGAACGAACGGTACGGATTTTGCTGACTCGGGTTTTAGACCAATATCGCGAGACGATTAAAGGGCTTGCCATTACCGTGCAAGATATAACGCGGGAAGTGGAGTTAAACAAAGCCAAAAGTCAATTTATCAGCAACGTTTCTCACGAACTGAGAACCCCCTTATTCAACATTAAGTCGTTTATTGAAACGCTCTCTGAATATGGTGAAGAATTAACCCAAGAAGAACAAAAAGAGTTTTTACAAACGACCAATAGTGAAACCGACCGGCTGACACGCTTAGTCAATGATGTTCTGGACTTATCCCGTTTAGAGTCCTCAAAAGTGTATCAAATGGGTGCGGTTGATTTAAGTCATCCCATTGAACAAACGTTGCGGAGTTATCATCTCAACGCGAGAGATCAAGAAATTGAACTCTTGCAAGAGGTACAACCGGATTTACCGCCGGTAATGGGCAATTATGATTTGCTGTTACAAGTCTTTGCCAATTTGGTGGGAAATGCTTTGAAATTCAGCAAACCGGGTGGAAAAGTGATGATTCGGGCTTATTTACTCGATCCAGAAGATCATCCCTATCAACCCAGTCCGCAAGTCCGAGTGGAAGTTGCCGATACTGGAATAGGCATTGATAACGAGGACCAAGAGGCAATCTTTGACCGCTTTTTCCGCGTGGAAAATCAGGTCCATACCTTAGAGGGAACCGGGTTAGGTTTATCCATTGTCCGTAATATTGTGGAAAAACACCATAGTATGGTGCGTTTAGTGAGTGAATTAGGGGTCGGAACCACATTTTGGTTCGATTTGTTAGTGGATGAATCGGCGTTAGTGAAAAATGAGGATGGACAAGCAACCCTGAAAGATGAACAATTAATAATGAATTCTGAATCGAATTAGTTTATTAAAAAATGATCAATAAAGTTATGCAAGTGATTTGTTTATTACTGGTGTGCATGGTTTTGGTCTTACCGTTCAATGCGGAAGCCCAAACCTCTACTCGCTTTCAACGGCAATCTTTGATTAGTGCCGATCTCTCAGGGGAAGATTTGTCTGGGGAAACCTTGCAGCTACGAGAAGTGTCTGATGCCAATTTAAGCGCAGCTAATTTGAGTGAAGCGGACTTACGAGGTTCGATTTTTACCGCATCGGTTATGAAAGATGCCAACTTACACGGGGCTAATTTAACGTTTACGGTTCTCAATGGGGTTGATTTTACCAATGCGAATCTGAGTCAGACCATCTTAGAAGATGCTATTCTCAGTCGGGCAATTTTTGAAAATGCTGATATTGCCGGTGCTGACTTTACGAATGCGGTTCTTGATAGTCAACAAATCGATCAGCTTTGCGAAATGGCAAGCGGAGTGAATGAGGAAACGGGTGTTGCCACTCGTGATTCGTTGGGGTGTTTATGAGTCAACGTGTCGGTGTAATTGGCGGCGGACAACTGGCTTGGATGATGGGACAAGCGGCGCAAAAACTAGGCGTCTCTTTGTGGGTACAAGCAGCCAATCCCGATGATCCAGCGGTGGCGGTAGCAGAGGAAAGTATTATTGCCCCCTTGTCTGATTTAGGTGCGACCGAAAAATTAGCTCAGAATTGTGATGTGATCACGTTTGAAAATGAGTTTATTGATCAAGCGGGATTGAGTCGCTTGCGGGATCAGGTCTCATTTCGTCCCAGTTTGTCTTCTCTTGCACCGTTATTGGATAAATATGAACAACGCTGTTTTTTGCAAGAGTTAGGCTTGCCGGTTCCTGCGTTTAAGAATGTGATTGCCGGAGAAACAGATTTTTCGGTTAATGAGTTACCCGTTGTGGCCAAGGTGCGACGTCATGGCTACGACGGACAGGGAACGTTTATTATTGATGATGAATGGTCTTTGGATCAGGTATGGGAACAGTTAAAAGGGGAGCAACTTCTCCTAGAAAGTTTTATTCCCTTTGAGTGTGAGTTGGCGGTGATGGCAGCGCGCGGGGTGAAGGGAGAAACTGTGGTGTATCCGATTGTGGAAACGTATCAGCATGATCAAGTGTGTCAGCGGGTGATTGCACCAGCACGGATCTCTTCAGATTTAGAAGCGGAAATTAGCGCGATCGCGCAAACCCTCCTTTCGGCACTCGATTGGATCGGCATCTTTGGCATTGAGTTGTTTCTCACCGAAGATGATCACGTTTTAGTGAATGAAATTGCCCCCCGTACTCATAATTCGGGACACTATACCCTAGATGCGTGCGATGTTTCTCAGTTTGCAATGCACTTAAAAGCCGTTACGGGTGAAACGCTGACGCCACCCCAAATGAAGGCAGCGGCAGCCGTAATGGTGAATTTATTGGGGTATGAGTCAACAACTGAACAATATTTAGAAAAGCGGAAACAACTCGAGGTTCTCCCCAATACTCATGTTTACTGGTATGGGAAAACCCAAGCCCGTCCCGGACGGAAACTGGGTCATGTTACGGTTTTAGGAGAGAGCATCGCCGAAGCCAGCGCGATCGCGGATCAAGTTTCGGAAATTTGGTATCCCCATGACGACGAACGATAATCGCCCGCAAGTCCGCCGAGTCCTCATTCTTACGCTCATCCTCAATCTATTGGTCATGGGAATCAAGTTCGTGGTCGGTTTTTTTACCGGTTCGTTAAGTATTCAAGCGGATGCCCTACATAGCTTTACCGATAGTGCAAATAATGTTCTGGGCTTAGTCAGTAATCAGTTTGCTTCTCCTCAGCCCGATCGCGAACATCCTTATGGTCACCAAAAATATGAAGCATTGGGGGCATTGGGCGTTGCTGCCTTTTTAGGTATCACTTGCTTTGAAATTCTCCAGCGCATCATCGAACGTCTGCTTGAGGGGACAGCAGCTATCACACTAAGTAGTTGGGAGTTATGGTTGTTAATTATTGTTTTAGGGATTAATATCTTTGTTGCCTTTTACGAACGTCGGATTGGACTCAAGTTAGATAGTCCGATTTTGGTAGCCGACTCTTACCACACCATGGGCGATGTTTGGATTACCCTTGTCGTCATTTTGGGCTTAGTGGGAATGTGGCAAGCTCAAATCTGGGATATCCCGCAACTGCAATGGTTGGATGTCATTCTTGCGTTTCCGGTCGCCCTGCTAGTTCTCAAGAGTGGCTGGAAAGTTTTACGAGAGAATTTACCGTGGTTAGTGGATGAAATTGCCATCCCCCCAGAAGTGATTTATCGGATGGTCATGCAAGTCCCGGGTGTCATTAATTGTCACAATATTGCTTCGCGAGGCGTGGTGGGGCGGCAAGTGTTTATTGAAATGCACATGATTGTGGATAGTGATGATGTGGAAACGGCGCACGACATTACCGAAGCGGTAGAACAAAAATTAGAAAAGTATTTTAGCCCGGCGCGAATTCTAATTCATATTGAACCCCCAGAATATGAGTCGAATCAAATTACTTTTTCTGATGATTCACAAGAAGCGAATTGAAAGTTGAGGAAAACAGAAGATCATGGGCAAATCGTCTGGCAAAAACAGGTGCCAATCAAAGGGTACTCGCAAGATCTTAGTATCACCGCTTTAATAAGATAATTCGCAGTTCGGAAAGTTGAACGTTCCACGGCAAGGGACTTGCTTTTAATTCTTGCCACTTTTCCTTAAACACTTCTGCTTGGAGGTGATAGTCATCGGGGTCGTTAGGCGGTTGATTTAACTTCAAATACAAGGTCATGCGGTGTTGGGTTTCGCTAACCGTCGCTAGCCAGCAGGGAAACGTATTGCTTTCTTCTTCTGTGTCGGGAAAGATGAATTGGTGGGCGCGAAGACCGACATATTCTAGAGAAGGCGGGATCGGTTCAATCACATCGAGGGTACAATCCCAGTCGATCGCGCGAATTTGATTTTGAGCGGAAGCCACGGCACGAGAGAAGTTCTTACAGCCGGTAAGTTGGGCGGTGCGCCAGTTGGGCGGACGTTCAAAAATGTCTTGTTTTGACCCATTGGCAATTACTTTACCATCATCCACAATTAGTAAGTTGGGACAAACCCGATAGGCTTCTTCTAGGTTATGGGTAATGAAAAGGGTAACCCCTTGATAGTAACTGAGGTTTTGGCGCAGCAGTTTTTCTTGTCGATCGCGCAAATAGGTATCTAAAGCCGAAAAGGGTTCATCCAGGAGTAAGATATCCGGTTGATTGATTGTTGCCCTAGCGAGTGCTACTCGCTGCTGTTGCCCGCCTGAGAGTTCCCCCGGATAGCGATTGCCCATGCCTTCTAAATTGACGGCAATTAAGGCTTTTTCTACTTCCTGCTTGATTTCCCGCTGCGGTTTTCCTTTTGCCATGGCAAAGGCGATATTTTCTGTGACAGTGAGGTGAGGGAATAGGGCATAGTTTTGAAATAAAAATCCACAAGCGCGATCGCGCGGCGGCAGATTGATCCCTCTCTCGGAATCATATAAGACGCGCCCATTTAAGATAATTTTCCCTTGATCGGGGGTTTCTAATCCGGCAATGCAGCGGACAAGGGTACTTTTTCCGGCACCGGATGCACCCAGTAAGCCGAGTGGAGTTTGGTTGGTGGTAAAGGCAACATCGAGATTAAGATCGGAGAGTTGTTTTTTGATTTCAATGATTAATTCAATGGGCGCTGGGGGTAAGGGCGTTTTTTTAACGGGTTTGCGTTTGGAGGCAGCGCGACTGGATAACTTAGCAAACAAGGGAGTCAAAGGATGATGAGAGGCATAATTGGGCTTGTCATGGGTCCAATAATTTACAGCAGTAATCACGCCCAGGGAAATCACCAGCATGATTACAACTAGCATCAAGGCGCGATCCATCGATCCGCCTTCTGCTGCTAGAAAGATGGCAATGGGGATGGTTTCCGTTTTTCCTGGAATTGCCCCCGCTAACATTAAGGTTGCCCCAAATTCCCCCAAAGCCCGCGCAAAGGCCAATAAGGTTCCGGCAATTAACCCCGGTTTGGCTAACGGTAACAGAATCCGCCAAAATATCGTCCATTCTGATGCCCCAAGCGTGCGCGCACAGGCAATGAGATTGCCATCAATTTGCTTAAATGCCCCAAAGGCAGTTTTATACATTAAGGGAAAAGCAACCACAGTCGAAGCGATAACTGTTGCCCACCAAGAGAAAATAATTCTCACCCCAAAGGCATCTAAAAGTTGACCGAGGAAGCCGTTTTTTCCGAGTAAGAGGAGTAATAAAAACCCGACGACGGTTGGCGGAAGTACTAAAGGGGCAGTTAAAATCCCTTCTAGAAATCCCTTGCCTTTTCCTTTATTGCCTAGCATCCACCGCGCGATCGCGATTCCCAAAAAAAATGTAATCAGGGTTGCCGTGATGGCTGTTTTCAGGGAAATCCAGATGGGAGAAAAATCAGTCATGGTTTTTTCGCGACAATGTGAAAAATGTGCCAGTAGCGGTCTTCTCCCAGGGGCGTTTTGCCGGGATGTTCTTCTTCTTCCAGGAGTTCAATCTCGTAGGGCTGGAGTAATGTTTCCACTTGAGAACGAGTCTGACAATGAATTAAACCGCCGTCTTGCCACGAATCGCGATCGCCGAATAAATGTCCGCAAAATCTTCCCCCATTCTTTAAAGCATTAAAGATCTGATTCCACAGGCTAGGAAAGGCTGTAGGAGAACAAAAAGGGAAGCAAAAACTAGCATTAATCAAGTCAACGGGTTGAGCAATTTGTAACGCTTCAAAGGGAGAAACTTGAGTGGTGAGTTGGGGATGATCGGCAAATTTTGCTTGTAATTTAGCAATGGCTTCTGGTTCTTTATCAATCGCTAAAACCGTCCAACCTTGTTCTAAAATTGGGACGGTATCTCTCCCAGTTCCACAGCCGAGGTCGATGGCAAATCCCGGTTTTTCAAAGTTAGCAAGGGCGGTAAGAATCGTTTTTCGCGGTGGGCGATCTTCAATTGCTTTGTAGTAATTTTTCCAGTCGCGTTTTGTTTTAGTCATGGTGATTGGTGATGTTATTAGTTATCCATCAGCAACTCGTTACTCAATGGCGCGATCGCGCTTCTACTGAGACCGATTAAAATCTACCAGTAATGTACACTTTCCAATTGAAATGAAATATCAATGGGACAATAACAAGGCAACTGGTAACCTAAGAAAACATGGTATTGATTTTGCTGATGCAGTATCCATTTTTAAAGATGATTTAGCAATTACAATTTTTGATGAACGATTTGAGGAAGAACGATATGTCACCATTGGGATAGATGCTTTAGGAAGAGTTTTGGTCGTTGTTTATACTGTGCGTGGTGATGAAATTCGTCTCATTTCAGCGCGGAAAGCAACTCGGAAAGAACAACAACAATATCAGGAGGGATAGCAATGGAAGCAGAATATGATTTTAGTCAAGGAAAACGAGGGGCAATCGATCCAACCCCATCAAGACAAACTCGCATCACCATTTCTATTGACAATGATATTTTGGATTGGTTTCGGCGCTCAGTCCATCTTTCAGGAGGTGGAGACTATCAAGCGTTGATTAATGAAGCATTACGGCAATATATTGAAGAAAACCGCGAATCGTTGGAAGAAACCCTACGGAGAGTCGTTAGAGAAGAATTGAATCAAAATCATTGATTACAACTAAAGATTCGATTAGGTTTTGGAAAGATTGATTACTGATTATTAGTCACTGGAACAAATCCATAGTCTTCAAAGACGGCTTGGGCTTCTTCTGTGGTTAAAAATTGGATTAATTCTTTGCTAGTTTCTGGGGTATCGCTATCTTGAATCACAGCAATGGGATAAATCACTGGGGAATGGCTAGCTTCTGGCGCTGTGGCAATAATTTCTACATTATTAGAAACTTGGGCATCGGTGCGATAGACAATTCCTGCTTCCACATTTCCCGTTGCCACATAATTCAACACTTGACGGACATCTTTGCCATAAACGGCTTTAGCATTGACTTTATCAGCAATATTGAAGGAATTTAAGACGTCTTGGGCATATCTTCCCGCAGGGACACTTTCGGGTTCTCCGAGTGCAATTAAGTTAACTTTTTCTGTATTCAAATCTTCAAAATCAGTGATATTTAGACGAGCTTTATTGCCTTCTTGAATCACTAAAACCATTTGATTTTTTAATAGATCGCGTCGCGTTTCAGTGATGATTAAATCTTTTTCTGCAAGGGCATCCATTTTATCAACCGCAGCAGAGATAAATACATCTACAGGTGCGCCTTGTTCAATTTGGCGTTGCAGCGACCCCGAAGAGGCAAAATTATAAACAATTTCTCGGTCGGGATAGGCTTCTTCGTAAAGGGGTTTGATCGCCTTCATGACATCTTGCAGGCTTGCTGCTGCAGATACCGTTAATTGGTTAGCATTAGTTTCTTGACTCGAATTTTCTAATTGACTGGTTTCAGGACTTTCACATCCAGTTAGGAATAGTAAAGAGACAATACCAAGACTCAAAAAACTGGAAATTTTGCGATTTTTCATGTTCTTTTCTCCAAAAATATAGTGATTTTTAAGGGGTTAGTATATAATACTTAGTGTCTAGTAAATTTAGTTAAATGATCAGAGGAGTAACTGATGAAATTAAGCACTCGAAATTCTTTTAAAGGGACAGTAAAAAACGTCAATTTAGGAGCAGTTAATGCTGAAATCACAATAGAAATTGCACCGGGAGTAGAAGTGGTTTCTGTGATTACAAAGTCTTCAGCAGAACGGTTAGAGTTAGTCGAAGGAAAAGAAGCGTATGCTTTAATTAAATCAACGGATGTCGCGATCGCGGTTGAATAACTCTAAATCGTCCTTTGTCATTATTTAGGCTAGTCCTATGATAAAGGACGCATCTGTATCTCCTGCTACTTTCGTAGCAAGCTGAAGCCATGATTATGGTGAAGTGACTCTCACTTTAATGGACTGGGCAACTTCTTCATCAATGGCAAGGCGAGTTTGACCGACTTTAATCACAAAAGCAGGAAAAGTTTGTTCCAGGGTGATATAACTTCCCTTATAAAGTCCCATTGCTAATAGTTTTTTGATCATCTCCTCGTCTTGATTTCTAATGGCAGTAATTTTGCCTTCAGTTCGCGCTTCTAAAAAGTTGAGCGGGGAATAGTAAACAGAAAAACCTTGCGTTAGCATCTTAAAAATTGACCTCCATGAGGGTAAAAATTTGATTGAGAATGTAGCCTGTGGAGAAAGCAAAGAAAATGACAAAACTCGCGATCGCGATCGTCGTTTTTAACCCACGTTCTTTGAACATAAATTGCAGTTGGGCGATGCAAGGAATAAACAGGGTTAATGTTACCGCTGCGACCACTAATTGTTGTCCTGCTAAAATGCCTGAGGAATGCAAATCAAACATTCCGGCTGCCCCATAATCGCGACGGAAAAAGCCGTAAAGAAAGGTTGGTGCAGCTTCTGTGGGCAAACCTAACCACAGCATGACCGGTTCTAAGCCACTGACAACGACATTAAATAAGCCGGTGAGTTGACCCATCCAAATTAAAACCGAAGCAACGATAAATAAGGGTAAAATTTCCCAGAAATACCATTTCAATCTGACGTAAGTTTTGGTAAGAATTGCTTGTAAGCGGGGAACTCTTAACGGGGGAATTTCCATGTAGAAACACGAGGCTTGTCCGGGAACCGCTTTTCCGGCTAAAAAACCAATGCCTAAAAAGATTCCCATCATTACCAACATCCAAACCAATAAGACTGCAGGTTCTTGGGAGAGGAGGGCTACAATAATCCCCAATTGGGCGGAACAAGGAACCGTTAAAGCCAGAAGTAAGGTGGCAATAATCCGTTCTCGTTTACTTTCTAACGTCCGCGTTACCAGGGTTGCCATTGTCCCACAGCCTAAGCCTAAAATCAGGGGAATAATGGATCGCCCGGATAAGCCAATGGTTTTAAATAAGCGATCCACTAATAAGGAAAGGCGGGGTAAATAACCGCTATCTTCTAATAGGGAAAACATTAAAAAGAACGTTGCAACAACCGGTAAAACAATCGCGATCGCGTAACGTATCCCTAAGGTAATAATTCCATATTCATTGGCCAATAAATCTTGCAGCACTTGCCAAGGAAAAATCGTTGCAATAATGGTATTAACAACCGGGTTGATTTGGGACTCAAAAAAGCCTTCAATGCCATCGACTAAGATTCCCCCACCAAAGACTCCGACAAACTGATAAATTCCAAAATAGAGGACTAAAAAAAGAATAGGAATTCCGGTAAGCGGATGCGTGGTTAATTGATGCAACCACTCCTGCTTTACCGCTTGTTTTTTAGTGTTTTGAGTTGTTACTTCCTCGGCAATTGCCATCGCTTGTTGATGGCGAGATTGGGCAATTTCTAAGCCAAGAGAGTCGGAAAACTTGGCTTGAGTTTCCGTTATAATTTTCTCAATTTCTGGGAAATAGGGCTCATTTTGCAGACGCGCTTTCCAAGTCGCATCCTGTTGCAATAAAAGTAAAGCAATGCTACGAGAAGAAATGGCATCTGTACGATTCTCTAATAAGCATTCAATTTTAGAAATCGCACGTTCAATGGGTAACGGATATAAGAGTGGGCTGGACATAGTGGGTGAGTTGAGCGATTAATTGTTTAAGTCCGACTTTGTGTGCTGCTGACATCAAAACAACTGGAACGCCTAATTTTGCCGTCAGTCGATTTTCATTCAGGTGAATGCCCAATTTTTCGGCTTCATCAATCATGTTTACCACTAAAATAACCGGTAATTGGGTTTGAATTAACTGTAGTGTTAAGTTCAGCATTCGCCCTAAATGTTTTGCCTCCACCACATGAATAATTAAATCCATTTTTTGGTTCATAATTAAATCTCGGCTCACCCTCTCTTCTTCTGTAATAGGTAGCAGAGAATACATTCCGGGGGTATCAAAAAATGTCACTTTTTCACCGGCAATAATCGCTTTTCCTGCTGTCAGTTCCACCGTCGTTCCGGGATAGTTAGAAACGGTAACATAAGTTCCAGTGAGTAAGTTAAAAATTAAACTTTTACCGACATTTGGAGAACCAACCAGTGCAATCTTTGTTCCCTCTGCAGAAACGTTATTTTTGGCTCGGGGATGGGAAAGAGAGTTTAAGAAATGCCAACGTCCCCTACGTCGTTTGGGATGACAGCTTTGATGGCAATCGTAACAATTCATTTATGCTTCCTCCATTTTTATCAAAGTAGCGAAAATTATCTGAAGAAAACTGTCAATCAAAATACAAAAAATATCTTCTTAGTAAAGCGATTAATGCTTTGTTAGTTTAAAGGCAGAAATCAATAAAATTGTGCCCAGAATCCAATAAAGAATAGAACTGGCAAAATATTGCAACAGATAACTACCAATAAATGCACCAACTATTGATCCCATCCCCATCATCAAAATAAAACCCGATTCGGATTTAATCTCTCGTAGTTTATGTTGGCGATGATACTTAAATAAACCCATTAAAATGGTGGGAACACTAATGGCAAGACTTAAACTCCCTGCGAGTTTAATATCAACCGCAAAAATCAGAATAATTGTGGGAATAATGAGTTCTCCTCCGGCAACACCTAGCAAACTGCTGAAAATTCCAATTACGACACCAGCAACTAAGGCTGCGATGATTTGAAAATAGCTCGCAATTTCCCACGTATCCAGATTAAAAATTAGCTCATGTCCAATTAAAATAAAACTGATAAAAATCAGGAAGATAACAACAATTTTATTTAACTGTTTTTCGTTAATTCGAGTTGCAGAGTTAACTCCAATATAAGACCCAACTAACGAACCGGCTAAGATATTGATAATAATGGGTGAGTTAGCGAATAACAAATTCCAACTAATGGTTTCACTACGGAATAATAATGAGAAAATAACAGTAATTAAGCTAACCACTAAATTGAGGATAATCGCTTGTAAGGTACGATATCTAAAAATTTGGATCAAAATTGGTAATCGAAACTCTGCCCCTCCCAAACCAATTAATCCACCCATTATTCCAACTAAACTTCCCCAAAAAAAAGGGAGAAGATTTTTCCAAGCGAAAGCGGTTTTGATCATGGTGGCTTCTGTAACGATCGGGGCTAACTGCTGTTAACCCCGATATTGATTTTCAATGGACAAAACTAGACCAAATAGGCTTCTTGATGGGTTTTAATGGTACAGTCGGATTTAGGATAAGCGACGCAAAGTAAGACAAAACCTTTAGCAATTTGGTCTTCATCTAAGAAACTTTGATCGTCTTGATCGACCTCTCCTTCCACCATTCTCCCGAGACAACTCGAACAAGCCCCGGCACGACAAGTAGAGGGTAATTCTACGTCATGTTCTTCGGCTGCATCGAGAATATATTCGTCTTCAGGAATCTCAAGGGTGACATCAACTTCGGGGGGTTTTTTCTTTTTACCTTTAATGAGGCGAACTTTGTAAGTGGTGGTCATGATTAGTCTCCTTATTTTTAATAAAGTTCATTAGCTGCAAGGAACAGCTGTGGGATTGCAGTCTGCGACCGAGAATGATTTGCCACAGCTACAAGCCTCGGTTGCGTTGGGGTTTTCAAACTTAAAACCGCTTTCGATTAAGCCTTCGATAAAATCGATAACAACCCCGTCTAAGTAGGGGGCACTAGGGCGATCGAGATAGATATTGATGTCATATTGTTGATCAGCAATATCATCAATTTCAGCGCGATCGACGATATTCATGGCATATTCAAAGCCGTTACACCCGCCGTGAACAGCAGCAACTCGAATCCCTCGATCTCGAACGCGATCGCCGTTGTTTTGGCGGAGAAGACTCTTAAGTTTGAAAGCTGCTTTTTCGCTTAAGTAAACAGTCATGGGAGGTCTCCTTTTGGATTAGTCATTGGTCATTGGTCATTGGTCATTAGTCATTAGTCATTAGTCATTGGGAAAAAGGACTAACAACTAAGGACAAATCGGGATAGCATTTTGGGTGAGTGGACTTCTGGCGTTGTTAGTCTCACCGCACACGGGACAATTCGGATCTTTGTAGAGGTGGAGTTTTTTGAACTCGCTATGGGCTAAATCCATGTTGAGTAAATAGCCAGATAAGGGTTTACCGAGTCCTGTAATCACCTTGATCGCTTCTAATGCAGCTAAACAGGCGAGTGTGCCGGAAACCGCACCGAGAACGCCAAAAGCGCGACGATCCCAATCGGGTTTTTCGGGGAACAGACAAGATAGACAAGGGGTTTCACCGGGAATAATCGTGGTGAGATAGGCCTCCATGCTGTTCATTGCTGCTTCAACCATGGGGGTTTCCCACTGTACACAAGCCCCATTGAGTAAATCCCGTTCTGGGAAATTGTGGGCGCAACTGAGGGCAATATCGGCACTTTGAACTAAAGAATCGACATTTTCCGAAGTAATATATTGCGCGATCGCGCTGACTTCCACATCAGGATTAATTTGATTTAAGGTTTCCTGTGCTTTCGTCACTCGCGTTTGACCGACCCAATCGTCTGTCATCAAAATCTGACGGTTCATGTCATCAAGGCGTAGATTTCCACCCCGCACCAGAATTAATTTACCGATTCCCGCCACCGCCAAATACAGGGCGACGGTTCCGCCTAACCCCCCCACTCCAGAAATCAAAGCAGTGGAATTTTTCAAGGCATTTTGTCCCGCCTCCCCTAACTCAGGAAGCTGCATTTGTCGGCAGTAACGTTCTCGTTCTTTTGGGCTTAACATTATTCTTCTGCTTTTTCTGTCAGGTCATTTAGGGAAACAAAGTTTTTCGGCTTATCTTGAAAAACCTTAAAGAGTTTTGTTTCCAAGGGACTCGAAGTCAGAAAGACTTCATAGGCTTCTGCTAACGCCATCTGATATTTCTCTAATCTTTCTGCTTCACTCAGATCAGGAAACGCCTGATCAACTTCCTTAATTAATAAAGAAAATTGTTTGAGGATATGAAGGCGATTAACGTTAACAAATTGCGGATCATAGTTGATTTCAAAAAACTGTAAATATTCTTCAGCAGTGGTTAGACTTTGGAAAGCAGCTAAGGTTTTAGGTTTGATGTCAGAAAAGGTCATTGTAATTGTTCCTCCCAAGTTTTCAGTTGTTGTTTGAGTTCAGCTAATTGTTGATAGATTTCGTAGGTTTTTGTTGCTTCGTCAATGAGTTTTTCGTAATCAGTGGGTAAGCCTTCGGCAAGATCATGCAAATCCATTTTCATTTGACCGGCTTTACTGCTGAGACGTTTCACTCTTTTCTTCAGATCAGCAACGGCTTCTGGGGTTGGTTTTGGCGTAACAAATTGAATCATTTTATTTGTCCTTCATCCTTTGTCATTCGTTTACGGGAAAAATGTAAAAAAATTAAGCGTTAGCAGCATCTGGAAATTGTTCAATTGCTTTAATTCCTGATTCCACAAAGCGTTCCCCTTGGGCAGCTAATTTTTTAAAGGAAGGATAGCCAAAACGGTGAGCATCTCGTAACGTGCGAGAAACCACCATTAAATGTCCAGTCCAAACCAGCGCCCAGCCAAAGCCTTCGTGGGATAAATCAATGGCAACTTGACAGAGTTGTCCGGTTTCTTTTTCAATTCGGGCTGCGATCGCGCGGTGGAAATAAAGAATTCTTAACCGTGTCGCGAGATCAACATCGTTTTCTACAGAAATTTCTCGTTTCTTTTCTTTGGGAACAACAAAATTAGAAATTACTAATTCATCTTTCCAACTGCGATAAATACCATAAGAATCTTGAGCGCGGACTTGTTGCACTAACTCTTGGAGAAAAGAACTTTCTGCAATTAAATCAGAGTCTGCTTTGGGAGTATTGGTGGTTGTATTCATGATTGATTTCCTCATACTGTTCAGTCAGAGATTACGCCCTCACGAAAACAGAAGGCACCTGCTCTTACTGTTGGTCATTTTTCATCGAAATTAGATGACTTTACTTTTCCTCTTAGGGTTTTCCGCAACCATGGCGGGGGATTCCCTAAGGTTTGGATCAGACTATCGAGAACCTGAGTAATTTCTTCTTCTTGGTTTTCTACTTTTAACGGCGTTACTTCGGCTTGCAGTAAGCGATAAGCTGCACTGCCACCAATGGCAGAAACATAGATAATCGTGCAATCGGAAACGGCATTCATTTTCGGAATTAACTTATCTTCTTTTCCATCTTCCTTGAGATTTTCGCCAAATTCGATTGTTTGTAGAAAGTGATAGCCTTCAATGGAAACCTCGTAAATATCAAATTTTTTTGCCCAACCAAAATGAGCATTAATGTGAATATTATCTTGGGTCGCAAATGCAACTTTCATGATTCAAACCTCCTAACTTTTAATGCGTGCTATCGATAAAGAGATTTCCAATCTCAAATAAGGTTTGCATTGTTCCTCGATAGCCAACGGAACAACGAAATCCATTCCCTAAGCGATCAAAAATCGGATAGCCTAGCCGATACAGGGGAACATTGAGTTGATCAGCAACCCTTTTTCCTTGAGAATTGGTAACAATTAAATCGGATTCTGTTGCTAAATCTGCCAAGTCTTCTAGATCGCCAATTGTGACCGTATCAATGGGTAATTGCTCCAAGATTGGAGATGAAGTTGTGGTGACAGCAGCGTTAATGTTTGCGCCCATTTCTGTGAATAAACAACTGGTTTGATAGAGCAGATCAGGTTCTAAAGCGAGGGCTATTTTTTTACCCCCGAAGAAGAAATGACTATCGAGAATTGCGTCTTGTAATTGACGACGCTGACGTTGATATTTTCGTGGAATTTTGGGCTGAACGCTGCCATTTTCTCTCTCTTCAGCAGTTGCCATTTGAGCGAGCAACCAAATGAACTGATCAACTTCATTTAAGCCGTTTAAACGAGAAAAAACGGTGTAATTTGTACCAAATTTTTGTTTTAATGTTTCTGCAGCCGGACGCATACTTTCCCCAATAGCAAGGGTGAAGCGCGATCGCGCTAATTGTTTTAATTCTTCTAAAGATGTACCGCCCGGGGTTTTCGCATAATAATCATCATCCTCCAAATGTCCGTCCATCGACTCCGACAGATCAGGAATTACTAACGGTTTTAAGCCAAATGCTTCCACCATTTCTTTAATTTCCGCCACATCCCCAGGATTAAGCAAGGATCCCGCCAAAATTGTCACCTGATCTTGAGATATTTCAGTGGGCATCCCATAATCATGGGCAACAATCGCCTGCACTGCTGCTGCATACCCTTCTTGTAATGCTCCCTTATAATCCGGTGTGGAGACCAGAATAATCGGTAAATCATCAAGTTCTGGATGCGACTGACGAATTGATTTTAGAATGTGGGGCATATCATCCCCTCTCGTTTCCGTTAACCCCGTCGTTAACAACCCCAATACTTCCGGTTGGGCTTTTTCCACCAAAGTCAAAATCGCCTGTTCAATATTGTCTTCACCGCCCAAAATCGTTGAAACCTCACTCATGGCAGTCGTAGCAACCGGAATCGCTTCCCGGAAATGGCGCACTAAAATCACTTTTGCAAACGCCGTACAACCTTGCGAACCATGGAACAGAGGAACCATCCCTTTCAAACCGAGGAAGGCTAACGCAGCCCCTAACGGCGGACTCTGCTTCAGCGGATTAACGGCAACGGGTTTTTTAGGACTTTTAATCGTAGTCATGACACCTTACCCATAACAAAATACCCTTTGTGTTCTTTGTGTCTTAGTGGTTATATTTCCTCTGCGTTCTCTGTGCCTCTGTGGTTAATCAACATTCCCAAGGCGCAGGCTGCCGGACTTGTTCCCAAATCGGACTATGCAAAGCATGATCAAACTCTTTCGCCATATTGACCAGTCCGACATAACCCGAATAAGTGTGATGGCGTTCTTGATTGACATCGAGGAAAGGAATCCGGGCTTTGAGGGCAGTGTATTGGTTGCGCCCCCCAGCAACGAGCATATCGGCTTTTGTTTCCGCAACGACGCGCAAAAGTTCTTTTGCATTACCTTGAGTGAGCATAATGCCGTCTTGACCCAATAATTGCTTAATTCTGGCTTTATCTTCCTCGGTGCTTTTCTTCGTGCTAGTGGCAACCACTTTGATCCCTAAATCTTGGGCAGCAGAAAGAATCGACCAACTTTTCACCCCACCGGTATAAAGGACAATGCGTTTGCCTTGCAGTCGCTGGCGATAAGGGGCAAGGGCAAGATCCAGTTTCGCCGTTTCTTCAGCAATGACTGTTTCCACTCTGGCCTGTAATTCAGAATCGCCTAATTTTTGCGCGATATCCCGTAAACAACGATTGAGATCGGCAACGCCATAGAAAGACTCTTCCAAATAAGGAATGCCATATCTTTCCTCCATTTTGCGCCCCATATTGATTAGGGCTTTGGAGCAAATCATCACATTCAGTTTGGCGCGATGGGCGTAGCAAATTTCCTCAAATGTCGCATCACCGGTGATTTTGGAGAGGACGCGAATGCCGACTTTTTCAAAGAGGGGAAGCACTCCCCAAAGTTCCCCGGCAACATTGTATTCGCCAATTAAATTAATGTCGTAAGGGGTGATGTACTCGGGTTCGGCGGTTCCCACCACATGATCCAGTAACGCTTCCCCGGCAAGTCGGTTGCCTAAGTTTTTACTCCCGACAAAACCCGGGGAATGAACCGGGATCACGGGTTTGCTTAGCTTTTGACTGGCGGTATGGCAAACGGCATCAATATCATCGCCAATGAGGGCAGTAACGCAGGTGGAGTAAACAAAAACCGCTGCTGGATTATAGCGTTCAATCGTTTGCGCGATCGCGCTATATAGCTTTTTTTCACCGCCAAAGATAATGTCATTTTCGCTGATGTCGGTGGTAAAGCCCAGTTGGTAAAGGGTTGCATCCGAAGAAAGACTGCCGCGACTGCCCCAAGAATTGCCCGCACACGCGATCGGTCCGTGAACGAGATGGGCAGCATCGGTAATCGGAACTAACGTAATTGACGCGCCATCAAAGGCACAGCCCCCTTGTGCAGCCCCCGGTTTCGCTTGCTGTTGACAGGCTTTATTCTTCCCCTGTTGTCCTTTGTTGTGATTGTGTTCGCAACCCGGTTCGGTTAAGAGGTCTGCGACTTTTGGTTTTGTCATTTTGGTTTGTCCTTTGTTGTTTGTCCTTTGTCATTTGTGGTTTTTCGTTGATGTCCCACCCTTACAAAGGCTAGGGGGGATTCAGTATAAAGCGGACTTTTTTCAATTTCATATAAAAACCAGTACCTAATGACCAATGACCAATGACTAATGACTAATCACTAACCCGTTCCAATTCTTTGGCGAGACAACCGACGACATTGCCACTGTCTAAGAAATGAACCGAATAAATATAAGCGGTTTGCAAAAACGTACCAATGCCAATGATGTAACCTTCTTCTCCTTTATTGACTAGCCTTTCGCCAATTTCCTTACCAGGAAAAGTGCCATCATTTTTTATGTTTTTACGGACTCGAACCTTACACTCTAGGTCAAAATCTGGTTCGCGATCGAGTTCAACCTCATCTAATTTCATGGCTTTCTCCTCTGTCTTGTAGTCAGTCATTGACCACTTGCCGGCATAACCAATGACAAATGACCAATGACGAATGACCAATCATTAACGAATCAAATCGAAGGAAATATCAGTTTTTCCGGGGATAAGGGTCTTGCGATCGAGCTCATCCAGAATCGTATTCACAATCCAGTTATGGAGATTCACTGCGCCGCGATAGCCGAGGGTTTCATAGCGGTGCATATGGTGGCGATCAAAGATGGGATAGCCAATGCGAACGAAAGGCGTTTCGGTATCCCGCCAGAGATACTTTCCGTAGGAGTTACCAATTAATAAATCGACCGGTTCAGTGAACATTAAACTCCGCAAGTGCCAGAGGTCTTTTTTGCCCCAGATCGTGGCTTTTTGACCGTAGATGCTCGCATCCAAAACCGCTTGCAGTTCTTTTTCAAATTCATTGTTACTGTTGGTAACAACGATATGAACGGGTTCTGCGCCTAACTCTAAGAGGAAGTTAACTAAGCCAAACACATGATCTGGGTCACCATAGAGAGCAACGCGCTTGCCGTGAATCCAAGCTTGGGAATCTGTCATCGCATCTACTGCGCGACCGCGTTCTTCTACGAGTTCCTGAGGAACTTCCTTACCGGTAATTTCTGACAGCTTCGTAATAAACGCATCCGTTCCGCGAATCCCAAAGGGACGGAAATTAAAGGTGGGTTGACCGCCTTCTTCTTCTAAGAATTCCTGAGTTTTAGGCGTGGTGTATTTCTGGAAGAAGAAACTGCCTTCGGCGTTAATGGAATCACCCGTTTCCTCTAGCGTGGTCTTACCGTTGTACATTTCCAACTCGCCAGTATTGGGAGCATCAAAGGCATCGGCATTGTCAGATAAGATCGTATAGTCGAGATCAAATAAGTTGAGAATCCGTTTCAGTTCACGAACATTGCCAACGTAGGGATCAAAGCCAAGGTTAAAGTTATACTTGCCGTTGGTGGTATCTGCTTTTTTCCCTTTCGTGAGATTTTTCAAGATTGCCTTGAGCATATTGTCATAGCCCGTAATATGAGAGCCGACAAAGCTGGGCGTATGAGCAAAAGGAACCGGAACTTCTTGGGGAACTGCTTCATCATGTTTGGCGTTTTCAATGAATGCACTCAAATCATCACCAATGACTTCTGCCATGCAAGTGGTGCATAACGCAATCATTTTCGGCTTATAGAGGGTGTAGCAGTTGGCAAGCCCATCAGCCAGATTTTTGTAACCCCCAAACACCGCAGCATCCTCAGTCATGGAAGAAGAAACCGCTTGGAAGGGTTCTTTAAAGTTACGGGTGAGGTGAGTCCGGAAATAAGCAACGCAACCTTGTGAACCATGAGAATAAGGAAGCGTTCCCTCAAAGCCAGCAGCCACAAATAAAGCACCTAAGGGCTGACAGGCTTTCGCGGGGTTAATGGTTAAGGCTTCACGAGCAAAGTTTTTCTCGCGGTATTCCCAGGTTTTTGTCCATTCGGCAACTTCAGCGATTTCTTCCTTGCTGTGCGCCCCTTCAAACTGACGCTTATATTCAAACAGTTTTTGATAGGGGTCAGTGTTGAATAAATCAAAGTGGTCTTGCACTTCATGAGGATCGGAGGGAATAATTACACTTTGATTGTTCGTATTTTCTGTGTTCTCAGCCATGACGCTTTACCTCTGTTTTAAATTGTGTGCTGTTTGTCCTTTGTCATTTAATTGACCAATGACGAATGACAAAGGACCAATGACTAGTTTTTCCAAGGATTTTCGATTAAACTCCAGGTGGGGTTGTTAATCGCTAGATCCATATCGCGAGCGAAGACTGCAAAGCCGTGATAACCGTGATAAGGACCGGAATAATCCCAGGAGTGCATTTGACGGAAGGGCAACGCCATTTTTTGGAAGACGTATTTTTCTTTAATCCCGGCTGCAATCAGGTCAGGATTCAGTTTTTTCGCAAATTCCTCGAACTCATGACCGCTGACATCGTCGTAGATAATGGTGCCATCTTTGACATAGTCGGCAGTCCGTTTGTAGTCGTCGTTATGACCGAATTCATAACCCGTTCCAATTACGTCCATTCCCAAATCTTCAAAGGCAGGGATGATGTGACGAGGACGCAAGCCACCGACCATAATCATCACGGTTTTGCCTTCTAAGCGGGGACGGTATTCAGCAATCACTGCATCCATATCCGCTTGATACTGGGCAATCACTCGCTCAGCGTTTTCTTGGATCGTTTCGTCAAACTGAGCAGCAATTTTCCGCAGGGATTTGGCAATTTGCGTTGGACCAAACAAGTTATATTCCATCCAAGGAATGCCATAGGTTTCTTCCATGTGACGGCAGATATAGTTCATGGAACGATAGCAGTGGATGAGATTCATTTTGGCTAAAGGTGCCATTGTCACCTCATTGAAGGTGCCATCCCCTGAGAATTGACTGATCACCCGCAAGCCAATGGCTTCGAGTAAGAGACGGCTGGGCCAGCCATCTCCCCCAATGTTGTAGTCACCGATGATGTTGACATCATAAGGGGTGGTTTCATAGCCATCTTCGGTTTTGCGATATTCATCGGCTTTCGGGAAGACCCAGTCTCGGACCGTATCATTGGCAATGTGGTGTCCTAAGGATTGCGAAACCCCACGGAATCCTTCACAACGAACGGGAATCACAGGTTTGCCCGTTTCTTTGCCTTTTTTACGGGCAACGCCTTCAATATCATCCCCAATTAACCCAACCGGACATTCTGATTCAATCGTGGTGCCATTGTTTAAAGGGAAGAGGGTTTCCACTTCATCAATGAGTTTATCCAGTTTTTTATCCCCGCCAAAAACAATATCTTTTTCTTGGAAGTCAGAGGTAAACTGCATGGTGCCGAAGGTATCAACGCCAGTGGTGCCGGTGTAGTAGTTCCGACGACCCGCCCAGGAGTAGTAACCACAGCCGACGGGACCGTGACTGAGGTGAATCATATCTTTCACGGGACCCCAGACCACGCCTTTTGCCCCAGCAAAGGAACAGCCACGGGTGGTCATAACGCCGGGAACTGATTTTTTATTCGATTTAACATCGCAGTCGGATTTTCCTTCTTCCTGAACATTGATGTGCTTACTCCGACGTTTGGCTGCTTTCTCTGGATAAGCTTCGAGAACCTCTTTAATTAATTCTTGGTTTCGTTCTACAATTGACATGATGTTATTCCTTAAACATAATTAGATTTGGATTGGGGGATAGGAGAGAGAGGATCAGTCTCTTTCCCATCCCTAAAAACTCAGTCAGTTACACAGAGACGCTTGTCCCTTGTTTTTCAGCTTCAAGGGCTTTTTTGTACTCTTCATCGCTGTCAATAATGCCGAATTCAACCAGAAGTGCTTCCAGTTCATCCATATCAATGGGGGTCGGAATGACTAAGTTTTTGTTCTCTTCAATTTTGCGGGCGAGTTCACGATACTCATCGGCTTGCGGATGATCCGGTTGATATTCAATGACCGTCATCCGGCGCAGTTCAGCTTGTTGCACTACGTTGTCACGAGGAACAAAGTGAATCATCTGTGTGCCCAGTTTTTCGGCAAGGGCTTCAATTAGTTCATGTTCTTGGTCACATTTACGGCTGTTGCAAATTAAACCGCCGAGACGCACTCCGCCAGAGTGAGCATATTTGAGAATCCCCCGAGCAATGTTGTTAGCAGCGTACATTGCCATCATTTCACCAGAGGTCACAATATAAATCTCTTGGGCTTTTCCTTCCCGAATCGGCATAGCAAACCCACCGCAGACAACGTCCCCTAATACGTCGTAGGAAACGAAATCAATATCTTCATAAGCGCCTTCTTCTTCTAAGAAGTTAATGGCGGTGATAATGCCGCGTCCTGCACAGCCAACGCCAGGTTCAGGACCGCCAGACTCAACGCAACGCACGTTGTTGTAGCCAGAGAGTAAGACTTCGTCGAGTTCCAGGTCTTCCACTGCCCCGCGTTCGGCAGCTAAGTGGAGAATTGTGGTTTGCGCTTTGGTGTGCAGCATTAAGCGGGTGGAGTCTGCTTTCGGGTCACAGCCGACAATCATCACCCGTTGGGTTTCAGAAAGAGCTGCGAGCGTGTTTTGAGAAGTGGTGGATTTTCCGATTCCGCCTTTTCCGTAAAATGCAATCTGTCTCATGGTTAATGTCTCCGTGAAAATTTGAGGGTTAATTAATGGTTTTTTTGTCATTAGTCCTTGGTTATTTGGTTTGGGCGATAATCAAGGAGTGACGACTAATGGATTGGCGTGAAAGCTCGGCTTTGGAGGCGATCGCGCTCCGTCATGACTGGGATAGGAAATTAACATGGTCTTATACTGCCTCCACGGTTAAGGTGGGTAAAATTCGGTCTTTAAGTGTGGCTTCAATGGCAAGTTTTAAGGTTTCAGTGGAAGAGGCGCAGCCGCTACAAGCACCTTTAAGAATGACTTTGACAACATCTCCTTCCACATCAAATAGTTCCATATCGCCGCCGTCTTCTGCTAAAACGGGTCTAATTTCTTCGTCAATCACTTGTTGAATAAACGTGATTTTTTGGAGGTTGGTTAAAACTTTTGGCTCGGCAGAAAATGACGGATTGGTGTTAGCAAGTTCAGTGGCAACTTCTAGACTTTTCTCTTTTTCAGTGGCAATTTCTGCGAGTAAATCATCGACATCAGCGAGACAAGAACTACAACCGCCACCGGCTTTGACATAGTTAGTAACTTGTTCTGCTGTTACTAATTCATTATCACGAATCACGCGTTTAATTTTTGTATCAGTTATACCAAAACACTCACATATAAGATTTCCTTCATCTTCTTCGTGAGTATCAAGGGGAATCCCTTTATAGTTATAAATTGCCGCTTCTAATGCTTCTTGTCCCATTACCGAACAGTGCATTTTTGCTTCCGGCAAGCCATCAAGAGAGGTTGCAATTTCTTTGTTAGTTATATTTAACGCTTCGTCAACCGTTTTGCCTTTGAGGAGTTCGGTTAACACAGAAGAGGACGCGATCGCGCTGGCACAGCCAAAGGTCTGAAAGCGAGCATCAAGAATGGTCTGTGTCGCTTCGTTGATTTTGAGGTGGAGTTTGAGGGCATCGCCACAAGCAATACTCCCGACTTCTCCAGTGACAATTGTTTCTCCTTCCTGCTTCTGCGCGATCGTCCCTTGATTGCGCGGATTATGGAAGTGTTCCATTACTTTTTCTGTATAGTCCCACATAGTTTTGTCCTTTGTCTTTTGTCCTTGGTCATTCGTTATTGAAATACTGATTGATTCTTGATCTTTAGTTTTCTGGTAGAGTTATTTCCGATCATTAGTTAGAGTTGATAATGGTTAGTAAACGGTTTCAAGATTTAAATGTGTATCGGCTAGCAGAAGAACTATCAGAAGAAATTTGGAGGATAGTTGGAGAATGGCAATCATTAGCCCAAGATACAGTAGGTAAACAAATTATTCGCTCTGCAGATAGTATTGGGGCAAACATAGCTGAGGGGGTAGGTCGAGGTAGTTTTCAAGACAATAAAAGATTCGTGAAAATAGCAAGAGGTTCTTTGTATGAGACACAGCATTGGTTGAGAAGAGCTTATTATCGTCAATTATTAACTCAAGAACAATTAGATAAATTAAAAACAATACTTGATCAATTAGCTCCAAAGTTAAACGCATATCTAAACTCCATTGGAAAAACAAATGACAAATGACCAATGACTAATGACGAATAACTAATGCTTGTTCTTGTTCCTGTAACCAGCCCGCCTCATCGCTATTGAAGGGAGAAAGTTCTCGTAGGCGATTAATAATAGGGGGAAGAACTTCTAAAACGCGATCAATTTCTTCTTCGGTGGTAAAGCGAGAGAGGCTGAAGCGAATCGAACCGTGAAGGAGGCTATACGGTAAACCCAGAGCGCGGAGAACATGAGAGGGTTCAAGCGAACCCGAGGTACAAGCCGACCCGGAAGAAGCGCAAATCCCATACTGGTCGAGAGAGAGTAAAATGGCTTCTCCTTCGATGTACTTAAAGCCAATATTGGTGGTATTGGGTAACCGATGAGCGCGAGTCCCATTGACCACAGTATTGGGAATCGTGCTCAAGATTCCTTCTTCCAACTTGTCTCGCAACCGTTGTTCCTTAACAACGCCCGCTAAATGTTGTTCAGCCAGTTCTGCGGCTCGTCCTAGTGCCACAATACCGGGGACATTTTCGGTGCCGCCTCTGCGTCCGCGTTCTTGGTGTCCACCGACGAGATAAGGACGAAAACGAACCCCTTTGCGCACATATAATGCCCCAATTCCTTTCGGTGCATGGATTTTATGACCCGAAAGCGTGAGGAAGTCAATGGTGCTCGTTTTCATATCGAGGGCAATTTTTCCCACCGCTTGCACCGCATCCACATGGAACAGCGCACCGTATTCTTTAACGATTTGGCCAATTTGCTCGATGGGAAAAACAACGCCGGTTTCGTTATTCGCATACATCACTGAAACAACAGCCGTATTCCCTGTGATTGCCGCTTGTAGTTCATCTAAATCGAGCTGACCTTCTTGATTCACGGAAAGATAAGTCACTGTGTAACCTTCTTTCTCCAGTTTTCGGCAGAGATTCAGGACAGCAGGATGCTCGACTTCAGTGGTGATAATCTGTTTTTTGTTCGGTTGGGCTTTCAGTGCTGCCAAAATGGCGGCATTATCCCCTTCCGTGCCACAACTGGTAAAGATGATTTCTGACTCTTCAGCCCCAAGCAGGGAAGCGACTTGCCCTCTTGCCTCACGAACTGCGCGACCCACTTGTCCGCCGAAGGTATGCATACTCGAAGGATTGCCGTAATAGATACTGAGATAGGGCAGCATGGCAGCAAATGCTTCTTCATCGATTTTAGTGGTGGCATTGTTGTCGAGGTAAATGGGTTCATTCATTATTTTTGTCCTCTGTCCTTTGTCTTTTATCCTTTGTTATTTCATTGATGAATGGTCAGCTTGAGCAAATGACTAATGGCTCGTAATCAAACGTTGTAATTTTTGGGAATAGGCATCAAACCAACTGTGCCAGTATTGGGTTTCTCGTTTTGCTTGCAAACGAGAGGTGAGGCGTTGATAGGTTGTAAACCATTGATCCCAGTAGTTTGCAGTAGCAGCTTGTGCTGATTGAATCACGCTAGAAAGCAAGGGAGTACAACCGCTATTGGTAGGGCAAACTGACATACATTGAGCGACACCGTAAGCCCCAACACAGTCATTACAAAGATCAGGATTAATCGCGAATTGACCGTTGTCGGTTTTTGTAATTGCGCCTGTTGGACAACTCGGTAAACACTTGCCACAAGCGATACAGTTTTCGGAAATTTGGTAAGTCATGGTTTTTACCTCTTTTTTCTAAGAGACGTTTCATGGAACGTCTTTACCTTGTTGGTTGTTTGCATCAACCACTAATGACCAGTGACTGATGACGAGTGACCAACAAATTCTTCGTAGAACTTCAACGCTAAAGCATCAATGGTTTCATAGCCTTCCACGGGTTCAACCCCAGCTTTTTGTAAGAGCTCTTTCGGATAATCCCCAACTTTAGAAACCAGAACTGCTTTGCAATCTTGGATGGTGTTGATAATGTTGTTGAGGGTTGCTTCTTCGCCATAACCGCCTTGACAGTAATGGTCAACTTTCCGATGGCTCACAAATTTTGCTTCCACACCATCCACTTCAAAGATCTGAAACTCTTTAGCATGACCGAAGTGTTGATTGACGACACCACCGCCTTTTGTGGCAACTGCAACGAAGATTTTTTCGCCTCGTTGTTTTTTCGCAGCTTCTCTTTCGGCTTTAGCTGCTTTCATCGCTGCCTTAATTTGCTGAATATCACCGTGAACTTCTTGGCGTTTTTGCAGGTCATATTCCGGGGTCATCTCTAAGAATTTATCTTTCGTAAATTCTTGAGAGCGATCTTCACCGAGTAAACCAATGGCATCGGCACGACATTGACGACAGTGACGCATCATTTTCATATTGCTTGCTCCACCATCAGCCGTTTCAACTTGATCTTGTAAGGCTTTTAGTTCTTTTTGCGTGGGACCCCGTTGTCCATTTAAGCCAAAGTACGTGCCATGTTCAGGGGCAGAGACTAAGGGCATAATGTTATGGAGGAAAGCCCCCCGCGCTTGAATTGCTTCATGAACATCAACCAAGTGTTGATCGTTAATCCCCGGAATCATCACAGAGTTCACTTTACAGAGAATATCCGCTTCTTGTAGCGCCTCTAAACCTTCCATCTGCCGTTCGTGAAGGATTTGTGCGGCAGCTTCTCCCGTCCAGCGTTTCCGTTGATAGCGCACCCAGGAATAGATTTCTGCGCCAATTTTCGGGTCAATCATGTTAATGGTAATCGTGACATGATCGATATCTAATGCTTTGATGCGATCAATGTAATCAGGAAGCATTAAGCCGTTGGTAGATAAGCACAATTTAATATCCGGTGCTTTCTCTCTCACCAACTCAAAGGTGCGGAAGGTTTCTTCCGGATTCGCCAACGGATCCCCAGGTCCAGCAATTCCCAAAACGCTCATTTGCGGAATTTTGCCAGCAATAACAAGGGCTTTATGAGCGGCTTCTTCCGGAGAGAGGAGTTCACTAACCACCCCAGGGCGACTTTCGTTGGCACAGTCATACTTGCGATTACAGAAGTTACACTGAATGTTGCAAGCGGGGGCAACCGCAACATGCATCCGGGCATAGTGGTGGTGTGCTTCTTCGCTGTAACAGGGATGATTCTCGATTCTTTCTTGAAGTTTAGGATCAAGAGCTTGAGGCATCGGAGAAGTACAACCACAGCTTTGTGTTGATTGGGCTATAGTTTCCTTGGCTTTTTGGAACGTGGAATAAGGAGTGGGTGACATTGCATTGCCTTCCGCATGATGTGGACTCAGACCGAAATTAAATCAAACTCAATCTCAGATGAGTTCGATGAAGTTATGACAGTTATAGCAACGGGGATTTCGGTGAGGGTAAAAGCCTTGCTGAGTTTGTTTTATTAAAATAATTAGGTTGTACTCAGTCCCTGAAACCCTTGTCTAGTGCAGAGAAAATTTTTTTTGTGGGTCGTGGGACGAGAATTTTTAGAAGGGGGGGTGAGTATTTATTTCTGACACCACTAGTATTTGCGTTACTCTCGACCAATTGTAGTGAGAGCAAGGCTTTTGGGGAACTATACCTAGGTGAATTCCCCCTCGGTTCGTTGTACTCAATCGTTTTTTATAACCTTAGTCGCTTGAGAGAATTCAATGCAGTCTTTTTTCAATCCGTATCTAAATTAACATTATTAATTGAAGTGAGTTTGATCAGAAAGAATTCATGATCTTTAAAAAAAGTAACAAAAGCTACAAAACAGACCCTGCTTGGGTTTTGTCTTTGTACTGTCTCATACGAGGGTGAGTACCTTATTTTTGAGGGCAATAGTTCGCTAGATGCTGGAGTTGGTCTGGGATGTCAGTCATTTCATCTTGAGTACTCAATACTCGTTGCTTGACCAAATAATACTCAGGGGTATCGGTCAAAATACTAGTAGGTTGCCCCCCAAAGAAATTTTTTAAATGCTCAAACCGCGATTTCATCTGGATCGGGAGTTAATGAGTACCCTCTGATTAATCTAATCAATCTAACCTTGAGCAATGACTGTTGGCAACAAATCGGGAATTGCTATAAGGAGCATTACAAAGAAATGAAAACCGAACCGGCTCACCTACCCCTAACAACAGTTATGCAACCCTCATTTACAGTTCCCCACAAACAAAAAAAGAGCCAAAGCCCCTGCCACCTCAAGTCAATTCGCCATTCTCGATTTATCATCTGGGATGATATCAAAATTATCTTTGAGCGTGATCCGGCAGCGAACAACTGGTTAGAGATCCTGCTTTGTTATCCCGGTGTTCATGCCCTGGCTTTACATCGGCTTGCCCATTGGCTGTGGCGCAAACGAGTCCCTCTCCTACCGCGTGTTTTATCCCACTGCGGACGCTTTCTCACAGGGATTGACATCCATCCCGGGGCAAGCATTGGTCAAGGGGTCTTTATTGATCACGGAATGGGAGTGGTAGTTGGCGAAACTGCAATTGTGGGAGATTACTGTTTAATTTACCAAAATGTCACCTTAGGCGGTACAGGTAAGCAAACGGGAAAACGCCATCCCACCCTCGGACAAAATGTTGTAGTGGGGGCGGGAGCAAAAGTTTTAGGGAATATCAATCTTGGGGATCATGTGCGCGTTGGTGCGGGGTCGGTCGTGCTGCGAGATGTTCCAGAAGATTGCACGGTGGTCGGGGTTCCGGGTCGGATTGTTCGCACGGGTTATGGTTGTCCCCTGGAACATGGCAAACTTCCTGATCCAGAAGCAACAACGATTCGCTCACTTTTAGAGCGGATTGAGACTTTGGAACAACAAATACAAACCCTATCCTCCTGTCGAGGTGAAAACCATGAATCAATTCACCAACGGTGAACAACGGTCAGAGCAGGTGCCTTCGATTGAGGAAGGCATCATCTCGGACTCGCAAGCCAAAGGTGCTGTGCCGAATGCATTTCAGCACTCTGACAACCCCGCCTCAGAATTAAATTCTAGGGAACGGGCGGCTCACCCTGATGCCTTGGTGAGTCGAGTCGTCACCATTCAACGTAGCGATCGCTGGCAGGTTTATCGTCGCTTAAAAGAGTTAGGCATTTCCTGCTGGTGTCCCCAAGATGGCACGCTCTGGGTCGAAATCGAGGGTTGTGTCGGGGCAACGCTCCTCCGCAGCACGGTTCATCAGTTTACTAGTTCGCGTTTAGAGTTAGCGGATTGGTTAGACCGCTGCTGGACCACGTCCATTTTAGCCACCTCTCATCACTAGGAGTTCAAACATATGACACAAAAAACCGTTATTCAAGCTTTCGGAGATGTAAAAACGAACCCGGTTCGTCTTGATCAAGACATCACGATTTCAGTGTGCGAAGGGTTAAATCTTGCCCTTGCTAGCTTTCAAGGTCTTTATTTGCAATACCTCAAGCATCATTTTGTGATTGAAGGGTCAGAATTTGTTTCGATTCATGACTATTTCCAAGAAAGTTACGAGGCGGTGCAAGGTCACGCCCATGAAATTGGTGAACGCTTAAATGGCTTGGGTGGAACCCCGGCAGCTAGTTTTAGCAAACTTGCTCAACTGTGCTGCTTTACCCCAGAAGAGGATGGCATTTTTGACTGTCGCCAAATGATTGAGCATGATTTGGTAGCAGAGCAGAGCATCATCGAATTACTCCGCTCACAAGCAGCGCAAACGGAAAGTGTCGGCGATCGCGCGACTCGTTATCTATATGAAGAAATTCTCCTGAAGACAGAAGAACGGGCGTTTCATCTCGATCATTTCCTCGCACCCGACAGCTTAACCCTAGGCTTTATTGGTCAATAGTCATTCGTCATTGGTTCAAGGACGAACAACAAAGGACAAAATTATGCAACCCATTCATATCAATGACACAACCCTCAGAGATGGTGAACAAGCAGCTGGTATTGCCTTCACCGTCGCGGAAAAAGTTGCCTTTGCCAGTTTCATGAGCGCGATCGGAGTGCAAGAACTGGAAGTGGGCATTCCCGCCATGGGCGGTGCCGAAGCCGAAGCCATTCGCACGATCACTCACCTCGGTTTAAAAACCCAGGTTACGAGTTGGAATCGTGCGGTGCAAGCGGATATTGATGCCTCCCTTGCCTGTGGGGTACAGCGGGTGCATATTTCGGTTCCCGTTTCGGATCGGCAAATCGCCGTGAAATTTCAAGGGGACAAACAACAGGTGTTTGATCGCCTCCAAAAGACAGTTCACTATGCGCGCGATCGCGGTTTGTATATCTCTGTCGGTGGGGAAGATGCTTCCCGTGCGGATCCCAACTTTCTCCTTGAGGTGGGGCTGGCGGCGCAAAAGGCGGGGGCTTCTCGCTTTCGCTTTTGCGATACGGTGGGGATTTTGGATCCCCTAACCACTTACAGCAAAATTCAGCAACTGGTCAACTGCCTCAACATTACGGTAGAAATGCACACCCATAATGATTTGGGAATGGCAACTGCCAATGCTTTAGCAGGCATTCAAGCAGGGGCAACGTCAGTGAATACCACCGTTAATGGTTTTGGAGAAAGAGCCGGCAATGCTGCCTTAGAAGAAGTGGTGATGGCACTGAAGCAGATCTATGGCATCAAAACTGGCATTGATACCTGCCAATTTAAGGCCCTATCGGAATTTGTTGTCAACGCCACCGGCTATGATGTTCCTCCTTGGAAAGCCGTGGTGGGAAAAAATGCCTTTGCCCATGAAGCGGGGATTCACGGACATGGGGTTTTACAAGATCCGGCGACTTATGAACCCTTTACCCCAGAAGAAGTCGGATGTAAACGGGATCTTGTTATTGGCAAACATTCTGGTAAGCATCTGCTAGTGAACTTCCTGCAACAACAGGGAATTACGCTCAGTGCCCAAGAAGCGCGATCGCTGCTGGAGGCAATCCGTACCTTATCAGTTGAGTTAAAACGCAATTTAACCCCCGATGAGTTATTGAACTTAGTCTCTCAATATACTCCCGTTGGTTAGGTTCTTTTCAAGACTGATCCTTATCCACTTACAAGGCTTAAAACTCATGAAAGTCATGTTGCATCAAAATCAAGTCGGACATTTATCAGTTTATGTTCCGAAGAAAGATTTGGAAGAAGAAGTGGTTGAGCAATCCATTACGGCTGATGGCAAAATTTTAACCTTAGCCAATGGTTGGCAACTTTCTTTTAAGGGGTTAACTGATGATAGTAAACTCCCTCAAACTTTCAATGCGACAAAACTGTAATTTTTCATTAGTAATTCAAACGTAATTTTGATTATTAATGATGCTCAGTACACACGAATTAAACAGAGGAGAAAACTCATGCCTACACTTACAGCTTTCACAAAAGATGGTTCTACCTGGGAACCGAAATTTATTACAGCAATTGATAAAGATGTTTGTCTCGGCTGCGGTCGCTGCCATAAAGTCTGTGGTCGCAATGTTCTGGGAATGCAAGCCATGAATGAATTTGGTGAATTGATTGATGATGAAGATGATGATGATGACGATATCGAACGTTACGTCATGACCATTATTAATGCTGCCAAATGTATCGGTTGTGAAGCGTGTGCCCGCATTTGTCCAAAAAATTGTCACACTCACGAAGCTTTAGCCGTTTAAGAACTAAAAAATGCCTTGATCTCCTCTGCTGTGCGATAGCAGAGAGAGATCTCATCCCATCCCAAAGTTTTATCTTTTGAGGAAGAGATCATGAAATATCCAGACCCCTATCAAGAGGGAAGTGTCACAATTTTGGCTCTAATTCTGACTTTGGTTTTAACTTCGATTTACTACAGTCCAGAGCTTTTTAAAGAGTCACCTCTTTTGGGAAAATTATCACTGATAGAAGCCACAAGTCTTAAATAAGAGAGAAGAAAAGCGATCATGACTGATAATCAACGCCAAGAAGAATATTTTGAATTAATTGACCGCTTACTCCATTGTCCGAATGGAAAAGAACCAGAAGTCTTAGATTCTAGAAGCGATTTGTTGGATCAAGACTTCATTAAAACCTTAATCCAAGTGGCGACAGCAATGGCACATGGAAATAATCAAGAAGCCTCTCAATTTCTAATGTTTATTGCCCGTGAGCTTTCTAAACAATTAGGGTTTTATCCCGAACTTGCTAACCAATCTTCACCTCAAGAATAAGTCCCTTTTATACCGATGAAAATTGCCGATAACATTACAGAATTAGTGGGAAAAACCCCTTTAGTTCGCTTAAATTCCATTCCCTTTGCTGAAGGCTGTTTGGCTCAAATTGTGGTCAAATTAGAAAGTATGAATCCCGCCGCTTCCGTGAAAGATCGCATTGGCGTTAGTATGATTAATGCCGCTGAGCAAGCGGGTTTAATTGCCCCTGGAAAAACAGTCCTCATTGAACCAACATCTGGCAATACAGGCATTGCCCTGGCGATGGCAGCAGCAGCCAAAGGCTATTCCCTTATTTTGACCATGCCGGAAAGCATGAGTCAAGAGCGACGGGCGATGTTGAAAGCTTATGGGGCGCAGTTAGAGTTAACCCCGGCTAATGCCGGCATGAAAGGCGCGATCGCGCGGGCAGAAGAACTCGCCAGCAGCCTCCCCGATAGCTTTATGCCGCAACAGTTCCAAAATCCCGCTAACCCCCAAATTCATTGCCAAACCACTGCCGAAGAAATTTGGTCTGATACCGACGGCGAAATTGACCTTTTTATTGCTGGTGTGGGTACGGGCGGCACCCTCACTGGCGTAGCGGAAACGCTCAAACAGCGCAAACCTGAACTCAGCGCGATCGCGGTTGAACCCGCCAATAGCCCTATCCTTTCTGGAGGCAGTTCTGGAAGCCACAAAATTCAAGGCATTGGTGCGGGATTTGTGCCTGAAATCTTGAAGGTTGATGTCATTGATGAAGTCATAACCGTCACTGATGAAGACGCGATTCAATATGGTCGTCGTCTCGCCCGCGAAGAGGGGTTACTCTCTGGAATTTCCACCGGCGCAGCTTTAGCCGCTGCCATTGCCGTGGGCAAAAGAAAAGAAAATGCTGGCAAGCTGATTGTCATGATTCAGCCCAGTTTTGGCGAACGGTATTTGAGTACCCCTCTCTTTCAAGATTTAGAAGAGGAAAAAACATTAGTCGTTACTTAGTGAAACCAAGGAACAATTTCATGAAACAGAAAAAAGCACCAATCGCAACGCATCAAATCGAAGGCGAATTTCTCGGCTTTTTACCCAACCCCAAGAACGCGTTTAAATATATGCAGTTGCAAGTGGGAGAACGGACAATAGCAGTTAAACTTGCCAAAGACTTACGGAAACCCGTGAGTCAAAAACTGGTCAAGGGCGATCATTTATTAGTTAGCTTGGAGAAAAAAGGAGTAGGAAAAGGGAGTTGCTTAAAGCTGAAAACGCAACACCTGGAAAAGCTGAATACTGATCGTAAACCACTTGTTTTTGGCTCAACTTCACCGAATAAAAAAGGGAAAATTTTACTTTGTTATAAATCTGGTTGTGCGAAAAAAGGAGGTAAAAACCTCTATTTTGCTTTAGCAGAAGCCCTTGAAAAATTAGGCTTAAAAAATCAAGTTTCAATTGAACTCACTGGCTGCCAAAAACAATGTAAAAAAGCCCCAAGCTTTATTCTGATGCCGGGTAAAGTTGTATATAATTATGTCGATCCACAGAATCTGACTGCTTTGTTAGCGAATCATTATCAGTGCGATGATCAAAGGGTAGTCCCTTCGCTAGATCGCACAGTTCATGCAACAAATGCCTGATCAGTTGAACCATTACTCAAAGCAAGAAGCGATCAAGGATTAATTAATCATTATTAATTTGATAATAAAGATGCAGTCTTAATAAAAATCGACTGTTTGATGCTGAATCACCTTGACTAACATTGGAGGTTATACCATGCCATTTGTTACCATTCAAATTGCCGACGGTCATTCCGTTGAAGACAAGCGTAAATTGGCAAAAGCTGTTACCGATACCCTCGTAGCAAATTTAGGAACCCGACCAGAATGGGTCACTATTCATATCGATGAATTTGAACGAGAAAATTGGGCAGTTGGCGGTGAATTACATATTGATAAGCCAAGTCGCAAAAAACAAGAAACAGTGCTCAAAGAATAAGTGTCGGCAACATTATGCCTTAGGCACTAACACTTTGCGCTTGCAAGTGCCAACAGATGAACACGCAGTTGAGAGAACCAAGAAGCATATCAATATAAAAGTCACTAAATTAATTCGACTCTCATCACAATCATGCTTTCCCTTAAAATAGTGAATAGCTCGGCTTGATACTTTTAAGGTCTTTACTCTCACTGCATGTTATATCTCAAAAATTTAACTTATCATCCTCCCGCGACTCCCGAACCCATCTTAAAAGGAATCACGCTACAACTTCCTCCCCAACAGTTAGGATTAATTATTGGTCCTAGCGGTTCTGGAAAAAGCACTCTCTTAGAAATTTTATCGGGGTTAGCCGAACCAACAAAAGGAGAAATTTTGTGGGGGAGTCAATCCCTCATGTCTTATAATCTGCAAGAATTAGCCGGACTGGTTTTCCAGTTTCCAGAACGTCATTTTTGTGGCGGAACGATTCTAGAAGAATTGCGCTTTGGTCATCCCGAGTTAAGTCTCACCCAAGTCAAAAATGCCTTAGAAGAAGTGGGATTAGATCATCTTTCTTTGAATACTTCGCCTCATGCCTTAAGTGGTGGACAACAAAGACGTTTAGCCTTAGCGGTGCAATTAATCCGCCAGCCCAATGTCCTGATGTTAGATGAACCCACTGCCGGGTTAGACTGGTCAATGCGCAGCCAATTAGTGAAATTATTGGCAAAATTAAAAGAACATTGGACACTATTAGTGGTCACTCATGATGCTAAGGAATTAGTGTCAGTGGCCGATCAGTGTTGGCGGATTCAAAATGGGGAATTATCCTCGGTGGAGATGCCACAAGCCATTGGAAATCGCTAATTTTAGTATTATAGAATCTGCTAGGAATCAATCAAACGCATGGGAAGCGAAACGATTACTTTATTATCAAATCGAGAAATTGAAAAAATGCGCAGTGCTGGACGGTTAGCGGCAGCACTCCTGGATCATCTAGAAACAATGATTAAACCCGGGGTCAGCACCTTAGAACTCAATGATGAAGCGGAACGCTGGACCCAAGCCCACGGGGCAACCAGTGCGCCTTTAGGCTATCACGGTTTCCCAAAATCGATTTGTACCAGTGTCAATGAAGTGATTTGTCATGGGATTCCAAATGCAAAAGAAATCTTGAAAGATGGCGATATTATCAACATTGATGTCACGCCAATTTTAGATGGCTATCATGGCGACACCTCCAGAATGTTTATTGTGGGTACCCCCTCACCGGCAGCGAAAAAGTTAGTGGAAACCACCAAAGAATGCTTAATGCGTGGGATTGCGGCGGTCAAGCCGGGGGGAAGAATCGGTGATATTGGCGCTGCCATTCAAGAGTATGCAGAAGCCCAAGGGTTTTCTGTGGTGCGTGATTTTGTGGGGCATGGGATTAATCGCGTGTTCCACACGGCACCGCAAATTCCCCATTACGGGACTAAAGGAAAAGGAAAACGGATTCGTCCGGGCATGGTCTTTACCATCGAACCCATGATTAACGAGGGGACGTATGAAGCGCAAGTGTTGGATGACAAGTGGACTGCAATCACAAAAGATGGGAAGTTATCCGCTCAATTTGAGCATACGATCGCGGTGACCCGA
>CAZAYV010000018.1:0-35917 GCA_964489465.1 uncultured Dactylococcopsis sp.
AAGGTTCATGATTACGCCGCTGGCTTTAATCGATTTACTTGCCATTATTCCGTTCTATTTACCGCTACTTTCTCCTCAGATGCGAGTGGGTCGGGCGTTGCGATTATTTCGATTATTTCGCGTCCTCAAATTAAATCGCTATACGGATTCTTTAACAATTGTGGTGCAGGTGCTACGGTTAAAACAAGAGGAGCTTATTCTCTCCTTATTTGTATTATCGATTCTTCTCGCGATCGCGTCGAGTTTGATTTATTTTGCCGAACACCAAGCGCAACCAGATGCCTTTTCCAGTATTCCTGAAGCCATGTGGTGGGGAACAATCACCTTGACAACCGTGGGTTATGGCGATGTTTATCCGGTGACATTAATTGGCAGAATTTTAGGAGCAATCTTAGCCATTTTAGGGATTGGTTTATTTGCTTTACCGGCAGGCATTCTTGCCTCAGGTTTTGCTGAAGAATTACAAGTGCGTAAATCACGACAGCAACCGGAACAAACTCGCATTTGCCCTCATTGCGGTGAAATCATTAGGAAGGAGTAATGAATCTGCTCAAAAAATCGAAAGGAACATTTCTCGTCAGCTTGGGTTATCTTTTATCTCCTCTCTCGTGGTGGAATGATTTATTTTTTAATTTACCGATTGCTTATGGCTTTGCCTATCTTTTGAACTGGATATTTGTCGATACTTTCTTTATTTTGACTGTAATTGGGTACTGGCTCTCCAATATCTTAGGTATTTTGATGATGCAATGGGGAATGATCGATTTGTTCTTGGAAGAGCGTCAGTCTAACCTGAAATGGGATATCTTACTCGGCTTAGTCGGTTCCACAATTTATACCATTGTGATTATCTTGTTACTGTACTGGGATATCATTCAAACTCCCGATTTTTTAGCTGTGGATGGTTAAAGAAAAATGTGCAAAGTGTTGGACAATAACGCCGAAACCCTATATTTCGCCCAAGCTCAACTAACTTGGGCGCGGGGTTTGGGACAAACTGCGTCAGATTGGCAGTCCCCTAGTTTTACGTCCTGGGGAAAAGAAACGTTAGACAGTGCGAGCTCAGCCGAAGGCGACTTGCCAGTGGTTCAGGTGGCAGTCATTAATCCTCAGTTGTCGGTGTGACCTGATCAATGACTTCTAAGGCCCCTTCTTCCTGGACTGTCCAAACATCATAGCTCCCAACCGTATCTCCATTTTCATCAAATTGGATATCACCGCTCGCCCCTTGATAGTTAATTTCTTCTCCGTTACGAATTAATTCCATTGCTTCGCAAGGATCAGACACTTCTGTACCCGGAGAATTGGCAACTGCTCGCAAGTTGTCTTTAATCGCCGTTCCGGTATTTTCATCAGCTAACTCGGCTGCTAACATCATTAAGACCGTTGCATCCCAAGTATGAGGGACAAAGGCAGTGACTTCCCCCCCAACATCAGCTTCCCATTTTTCTGTGAAATTGTCTAAGGCTGTACCACTGGCACCGGGAACCGTTCCTAAGGCTCCACTGATAATAGATTGTCCCTCAGGGGTTTTGCCCACATCATCGACAAATTCGGGAGAATAAACCCCATCTGTGAGTAGTTCTGTTACCCCTTCACTTAAGCCTTGTTGATAGGCTGCACGCATGAGAAGACTACCCGTCTCAGCATAGAGAACCCCTAAAACGGCATCTGGATCATTGCCAAACGCTGCGGATGCTTCACTATCAAATGTAGTTGCTTTGGGATCATACCGCACTGGATCATCTTCGTTGACAACGGTGCCACCCATTTCTTTGAAAGATTTGACAAATTCTTGTTCAAAGCCAACACCATAGTCATTGTTAATGACAACGGTAGACACTCGCTCAAAACCGCGATCGCTGGCAAGTTTAGCCAGGGCTTGGGCTTGGTAGGTATCGGGGGGAGCTGTTCGTGCCCAGTAGCCATTAAAGTCTCCTGCCGTTGCCCGCTCAGTAAAGACAGGACTGGTGCTCCCCGGAGAAATTTGCATCACTTCATTTCTCACAGCAATGTCAATGGTTGCTCCCGACACACTACTGGCAAAGGCACCAATGACCCCTGCTACCTGATCAACTTCTGCAAGTTTGGACATGGCAGCAGAACCAGCATTCGGATCAGTTTGGGTATCTTCTTGGATTAGTTCGACCGGTTGTTCGTTAACGCCACCACAGGCGTTAATGGTATCAACAGCAAGATTAGCGGCTTTCGGCATATTTTGACCAATTGAAGAGAGATCCCCTGTGGTGGGAAACAAACCGCCGAGTTTAAGCCCTGCTGCAGCATCGCCCCCCTCAGCTGGAGTATCTTCGGTTGTATTGTTATCGGTGGTTTGATTTTGTTGGCACGCCGTGGTTAAGAGTCCTGTGGAAAGCATTAATACCGCTAAAGAGAGTGTCAGCGGTTTTCTTGAAGTTGTTTTCATATTGACCCTTCCTTAAGAATTAACTTGAATTGAACCAGATTTTAACAGTATCTCCTGAGAATGGATAGTCTTGCAGAAACACTTTAAGGTTCCCGATTTTAGAGTTTAAACCTGAGATGACAGGGTTATCCTTGGTTGCTGTTCTCTTAACAAAGCAGATTCTTCTCATTAATCCTCTGGGATCATTGACTCGCAAGTAATCCTGGTTAAGTGTCATTATAAATTTGTGATAATTTCAGTAAATAATTATTTTCCTTTTCTAGGTCATGGGTTAGGATGATCTCTGGAGGGGTTGTGAAAGGAGGCTGTCATGACTACGCTAAGTCTTTCCCAGAAACAAATTCAAGAGTTAACACCCGAGCAAGTCAACCAGTTGGCCGAACGTTTAGAAAAGGATGATTACAACAATCCTTTTGAAGCGTTGCAAGATTGGCATTTATTACGTGCCATCTCATTTCATAACTGGGAATTAGTTGAACCTTATCGCTATCTTCTCGATGTGGAAGCATTTGATGAAGCCTAGTGGCAATGACTACGGGTAAGCATGTCTTGATTGGCATTGGCGGCGGAATTGCGGCTTATAAAGTCTGTCAGTTAATTTCTCGGTTATACCAGTCGGGAGTTTTAATGCGAGTGATTCTGACGGATGCAGCACAACAATTTATTACCCCATTAACGGTTAGCACCCTCAGTCGTCATTGTGCTTATACAGACATCGATTTCTGGCAAAATTCTGCTCGTCCTTTACATATTGAGTTGGGGGAATGGGCAGATTTATTTTTGATTGCTCCTTTGACAGCAAATACATTAGGGAAGTTAGCCTATGGGTTTGCTGATAACTTACTCACCAATACGGTTCTTGCCTCTCGGTGTCCGATTTTAGTGGCACCGGCGATGAATACGGAAATGTGGGAACAGTCCTCAGTACAACGGAATTGGCAAATCTTGCAAGGGGAGCAACGGTATCATGTTTTAGAACCGACGGGCGGTTTACTTGCTTGCGATCGCGCTGGCACCGGACGCATGGCAGAACCGGATCAGCTGTTGCGCACAGTGCAATCTTTACTTTACAGCCAAGGCAAACGGGATTTTCTGGGCAAGAATGTTCTGATTAATGGGGGCGGGACGCAAGAATATCTGGATCCGGTGCGATTTATTGGTAATCCGGCTACGGGAAAAATGGGTCGCGCGATCGCGCAAGCCGCCATTGATCGGGGGGCAACTGTCACCCTCGTTCATGGGGGAAACACAGACATTCCAATGATTCCTTCACCCAATTTCCGTCTCATTTCTGTGGTGAGTGCAGATGAGATGTATCAAACAATGCTCGCTCATTTCCCAACTACGGATTACACAATTCTTTCGGCGGCAGTGGCAGATGTCAAACCCGCTCACTATTCTCCCGAAAAAGTCCCGAAAAACAATCTTCCTGAGTGTTTGCCGTTAGCCAGTGTGCCTGATATCGCGGCAACCCTAGGAACACAAAAACAACCGCAACAGATTTTAGTTGGCTTTGCAGCACAAACTGGCAATTTTGTCAAGCCAGCGCGGGAGAAAATGGCACGCAAAAATTTAGATTATATTGTTGCCAATCCCATTGATCGAGTAGAAGGAGGATTTGGCAGCGATCAAAATCAGTGCATCATCCTGGGCAAAGCGGGATTGGAACAGTCAATTCCCTTATGCAGTAAGCTACAGTTAGCCCATTATCTTCTTGATCATTTAAAAGCTCAACAAGCATAATCCCTCATCGTCAAAACTTATAGAATTTATCTTTATGTTTGTTGTCTGAATCGCCATTCTGGTCACCAAAGTCAGCCTAGGAATTGAGCCAAAAATACTATGAGTGAAACAGTTTCCAAAAATCCATTAAACATTTTTTCGAGAACGGGAGCGCTGCTGACGAATAATACAGCCCAGTATATCTATAAACGATCGCTGCAAGCGCTATTGACCCTATTTCTAGCTTCTGTTCTTAGCTTTACCATTATTCAATTTGCCCCTGGCGACTACCTCGATATCCTGCGTCAGAATCCGCAGATTTCTCCAGAAACCATTGCCGATCTCGAACAACGCTTTGGTTTAGATGAGCCGGTTTTTTTGCAATATTGGTATTGGTTAGGAGGCATTATTACCCGTTTTGACTTTGGCACCAGCTTTGTCTATTCACGCCCGGTCTCCGAGTTAATTTTAGAACGCATTCCCGCAACCTTACTCCTTACCCTATCTTCAATTTTCTTTACTTGGCTCATTGCCATACCATTAGGCATTATTGGGGCCGTTCGGCAAAATCGTCCCCTTGATCGGTTTTTACGCGTCATTAGTTACCTCGGACAAGGTTTTCCCAGTCTGATTACTGCCCTTTTCCTGCTCTATATTGCTCAAGCGACCACTCCTCTCTTTCCGGTTGGCGGAATGACCAGTATTAATCACAGTAACTTTTCCCTAGCAGGCAAAATTCTAGATATTGGTTGGCACTTAATTTTACCCACCATTGCTTTGAGTATTACGGGCTTTGCTGGTTTACAACGGATTACACGGGGGGAATTATTAGACGTTTTACGTCAAGACTACGTGCAAACCGCCCGCGCCAAAGGCTTACCAGAAAACCGAGTGATTTATGTCCATGCTCTACGCAATGCCATCAATCCCTTAATTACCCTCCTGGGATTTGAATTTGCCAGTTTATTGAGTGGGGCATTTATTGCCGAATTTTTCTTTAATTGGCCAGGATTAGGACGACTGATTTTACAAGCCGTTTTAGCCCAAGATTTGTATCTGGTGATGGCAAGTTTAATGATGGGGGCATTGATGTTAATTGTTGGCAACTTATTAGCTGATTTAGTCTTACAACAAGTCGATCCAAGAATTAAATTAGGAGATTAATCTCGTTAAGTTTAAAGATCTTAATGAAGGAGAAGCTCATGTCAGTTGACTCCCTTTTCCGATTCAGCATTACATCCAATCTTTTTGCAGTTGCGCGATCGCGTCTCAATCAATTAATAGCGCCTTGCCACATCTTCAACAGTTGCAGAGTGTTTGAGGAAATCTCCACTAAGGAGAATTCCTTTTTCCTCCTAAGATCGCGATCGCGCTGCCAACTAACAAAATAATCGCACCGACTAGAACCAACAAACTTGGCACTTCTCCAAAAATAAAAAAGCCTAAAATACTGGCACTCACGGGTTCAAATAAAATCGCTAACGTGACAAAGGTTGGTGAAATAAACCGAACCGCCCAATTAAAGCTGGTATGTCCTAATACTTGTGAAAAAACGGCCATCCCAAAAAGATAAATATAAATTTCAGGGGAATAACTCCAGTAATTAATGCCAAAGAAAAAGGGTAGGGGAAGTAAGAAAATGGCTGCGGTGGTATACGCGATCGCGCTATAGTGACCGATAGATAATCCGGAGGCTTGAGCTTGTTTTCCCAGTAATAAATAGAGACTCGCTGACCAAGCCCCCAGTAAGGCTAAAGCATCTCCCAGTAAAGGATTACTGCCGCCGGTTAAACTTCCCGCATCGCCAATTGCAATACAAAATCCCCCGGATAAAGCAATTGTAATTCCGACCAGGGTTAAGACTTTGGGTTTTTCTTTCCACCACAGCCAAGATAAAAGCGTGACCCAAATGGGGTTGGTGGTAACAATAGTTGTAGAAGCAGCAATGGAGGTAAAAGAAAGCGATGTAATCCAAGTGGCAAAATGAAGCGATAAGGTGATTCCTGCCGCGATCGCCCATAGTAAAGCTTTTCCAGAAACAGGAAGCGAATCGTGAGGTTTCGAGAAAGGAACAATAATCAGCGATGCCATGATCAAGCGAGAGGCAGCAATAAATAAACTAAAGCCCAATCCGCTTTGTTCGGCTACTTCTAAACAAAGCCGAATAAAAATTGCCGCGGTGGAAACACCCACCACACCGAAAAAGAGAACCGTTAACACCTGACCCATTTTTTGGGTTTGCATCATGGGCTGTTGATTATGGGTGATTGGGGAATCATTGCCCCTGGTTCAAACAGTAAAACTCTAAACAAGGGGCAAGGCAATTTTCTCTCTTTCTTTAAAGACGACAACTGTCTTGGGAACAACGCTGTTGTTTTTGGGCAATAATGGTTTTGAGATCCGGTCGTCCAGTAAGGGCTAAACGGCGATCAGCCCACAGACCATAAATCCAATCCGCGATCGCGCCGAGAATTGGTAATTTAGTGATTGCGTAGACCCAACCCATTCCTAAAGCTTCATACACCCGACGAAATACTTCAATATCCTTAACAACGGTTCCATCGGGGAGAACGCCATGAATTCGTCCCATTGCCGTTTCAAAATCAACCCCGCCATTCTCTTGCGGTTGATAGTTTTCATCAGCAATATCAACAAATTTTACTAAACCGCGATCGCCATCTCGTTTCTGCAAAAAATTGACTTCACGCACACATAACGGGCATTCGCCATCATAAAGCAGTTTAATTTTCCATTGAGTCGGTTGACCTTGAGACATTACACCAATGCTTGAATATAAGTGGTACCTCTTTTTATTTTAAGAAATGTATCAGAAGTAAAAGCGCGATGCTTACTAGCGGAACCAGCAAAGTCATCGCGCTAACCCTTATTCCTTTTACCGATACCAACCCGAATATGAAATTGATTAATTTAGCAATCAGGAATCGGTTGTGAGACAGATGATCAATTCGATAGAAGATGATCTAGGTTACCTGTAACTCATTAATTCACCCTTTAATTATCACAGTTGTAACTCTAATAGGGCCACTTCCAGTTGCGGATTTCTGGCATATCGATTCCATATTTCGTCACATATTGATGATGTTCAATCAGTTTATCTCGCAGTGCTTGTTTGGCATAGGCAGCCGCGTAGCCTAACTTCGGAACCCGATCAATGACATCTTGTACTAAATGGAAGCGGTCTAAATCATTCCGGACGACCATATCAAAAGGCGTCGTGGTTGTTCCCTCTTCTTTATAGCCTCGCACATGGAGATTATTATGATTCGTGCGACGATAAGTGAGACGATGGATCAACCAAGGATAGCCATGATAAGCAAAGACAATCGGCTTGTCAGTAGTGAAAATGGTGTCGAATTCACGGTCAGTGAGTCCGTGGGGATGTTCTTTTTCCGGTTGCAAAGTCATTAAATCCACCACATTAACCACTCGTACTTTTAAATCCGGGAACTGCTGACGCAGAATATCAACAGCAGCGAGGGTTTCAAATGTAGGAACATCACCGGCGCAAGCCATTACCACATCGGGTTCACTCCCCTGATCATTACTCGCCCAGTCCCAAATACCAATGCCAGCAGTACAGTGCTTAATCGCTGCATCCATATCCAGATATTGTAATTCTGGCTGTTTTCCGGCAACAATGACATTCACATAGTTGCGGCTGCGCAGACAGTGATCCGTAACCGATAATAAGGTATTGGCATCCGGAGGAAGATAAACGCGAACCACATCGGCTTTTTTGTTCACCACATGATCAATGAAACCGGGATCTTGGTGAGAGAAGCCATTGTGGTCTTGTCGCCAAACATGAGACGTGAGGAGATAATTGAGAGAAGCAATGGGTTGTCTCCAGGGAATTTCATGCCGTGTTGTTTTTAACCATTTGGCATGTTGGTTAAACATAGAATCAATGATGTGGATAAAGGCTTCATAACAGGAGAAGAAGCCGTGTCGTCCCGTTAAAAGATACCCTTCTAACCATCCCTGACAAAGGTGTTCACTCAAAACTTCCATCACCCGACCCTCTGGAGATAAGTTCTCATCTTCCGGGAGGCGTTCGGCCATCCAAGTGCGGTCAGTCACTTCAAACAAAGCACTGAGGCGATTGGATGCCGTTTCATCAGGTCCCATGACGCGGAAGGTGTGCGGGTTCAGTTTCATCACATCCCGCAGAAATTCACCAGAGACACGAGTTGCTTGGGCGTAGGTCGTTCCCGGCTTACTGACTTCCACCGCATAATCGCGGAAATCAGGCATTTTCAGATCTTTTAAAAGGAGACCACCGTTGGCGTGGGGATTGGCCCCCATGCGTCTTTCCCCTTGCGGCGCTAGTTCTGCCAAATCTTGGCGAAATGTCCCATTTTCATCAAAGAGTTCTTCCGGCTTATAACTCTTCATCCACTCTTCCAAGAGAGTGATATGTTCGGGATTATTGGCCATATCCGTGAACGGAACTTGGTGGGAACGCCAGAAGCCCTCCGTTTTCTTGCCATTGACTTCTTTTGGTCCTGTCCAGCCTTTCGGACTGCGGAGAATAATCATCGGCCATTGGGGACGTTGAGTCAATCCATTCGTCCGCGCTTCTGCTTGAATACTTTTAATTTCCCCCATAATCGTGTCAAGGGTTCCCGCCATCAATTGATGCATCGTTTCGGGATCCGATCCTTCAACAAAGTAGGGCTTGTAACCATACCCGACAAAAAGGTTTTCTAGTTCTTTATCATTCAGGCGAGAAAGAACAGTGGGGTTGGCAATTTTGTAGCCATTGAGGTGTAAAATTGGCAATACTGCGCCATCATGAACGGGGTTCAAGAATTTATTGGAGTGCCAACTGGTGGCAAGGGGACCGGTTTCGGCTTCTCCATCTCCCACCACACAGGCAGCAATCAAGTCAGGGTTATCAAAAACTGCCCCGTAAGCATGGGCTAAAGCGTATCCGAGTTCGCCTCCTTCATGAATCGAACCCGGCGTTTCTGGGGCAACGTGAGAGGGGACTCCTCCGGGAAAAGAAAATTGCGTGAAGAGTTTTTTCATTCCCGCTTCATCAGGGGAGATGTTCGGATAAACTTCACTATAGGTGCCTTCGAGATAGGTGTTGGCAACTAACCCTGGTCCCCCATGACCAGGACCAGCAATATAAATAATATTGAGGTCTTGCTGTTTGATGATGCGATTGAGGTGAACATAAAGAAAATTTAAGCCCGGCGTCGTTCCCCAGTGACCCAGAAGACGGGGTTTAATATGTTCGAGTTTTAGGGGTTCTTTCAGGAGGGGATTATCGTAGAGATAAATTTGTCCGATAGAAAGGTAATTAGCAGCCCGCCAGTAAGCGTGCATTTTTTCTAGTTGTTCGTTGGAGAGGGGTTTGTTTTGAGCGATGGTTGCAACAGTCATAAATTTTTGCGGTGTTACGTTGCGAGTTAGTTCCAATTGTGAAGGATGACTTTGGAAAGCAGGGGGATTTTCTCAGCTTTTCTTTAGTTTTGTATCGGTGCTCATTGACGAGTTGCCCAATCCTGGATGCGTCCTAATTTTTGCCAGATCGCAACCTTGTAACCTTTTTCTGTCCTACTCTATTTCTTTAACTAACCTAACAACTGTAAACAAGTGTGGAAAAGCAGTGGATTAATTGTTCTTCTTGTCACCCCCAATTACTCTTAGGGAAGACGGCACAGGATCTTGCTGAAGAGATGAGTAAGGGAAATGATAGATTAACTTTATTAGGGCTGAGGAGAACATTAAGATGAGTTACGCGATCGCGCTGAAGCAAGAAGAATCGTATCGGACATATATTTTGTCAGATGAAGACCAACAAAGTCGCTTGGAAATTGTCCCAGAAAGAGGGGCAATTGTCACCAGTTGGTCCATCCAAGGACAAGAAATTTTTTATATGGACTGGGGACGATTTCAAGATCCTGATAAAAGTGTTCGTGGTGGAATCCCCATTCTCTTCCCGATTTGTGGTGATTTACCCGAGGATCGGTATGCCCTTGATGGACAAACGTATTTCCTAAAACGTCATGGTTTCGCCCGTGATTTACCGTGGGAAGTGAGCGCTCAAGAGACAGACAATGATGCAGCATTAACCCTTGTTTTGAAAAGTAATGACAAAACGCGAGCAGTGTATCCTTTTGATTTTGAACTGACTTTTACTTATCGCCTCAAAGGCAATGCACTCACCCTCGATCAAACTTATCGCAATTACTCAAATCAACCGATGCCCTTTTCCACAGGGTTACATCCCTACTTTTGGGTAGCAGATAAAAATCAAATTCAACTGGATATTCCGGCTAGCCAATATAAAGATAACGTCACTCAAGGAACCTATGATTACCAGGGTAAGTTTAATCTCGACCGAGATGAAATTGATGCCCAACTCCGTCCACTCTCGCGTCAAGTGACAGCGTTAGGGCTGCCCGAACGGGGGTTCGCGATCAAACTGAGTTTTTCGGCAGAATACACCACTGCTGTTTTTTGGACGGTGAAAGGCAAAGAGTATGCTTGTCTTGAGCCGTGGACTGCCCCCCGTAATGCCCTGAATACGGGAGAAGATTTATTAGTGATTCCTCCTTGGGAAAGCAAAGACTTACAAGTCGTATTTGAGATCGCTTATCTGTCAAAAGAATGAGCGTTTGAGGAATGTAATAACTAATGACTAATGACCAATGACTAATGACTAATGACCAATAACTAATGACCAACAACAAACCGCAAAGATATTTTAAGATGAAGGATGCTGTGGGTTAGTCAAGAGGATATAAGAAAAACGTGGTGGAACCGCTCAAGATTGGTCTGTTAGGTTTGGGAACGGTGGGAACAGCAACCGCTGGTATTTTGCTTTCTCCAGAATCCCGTCATCCCCTGCTCAAAGAAATTGAAATTGCGAAAGTCGGCGTGAAAACACTAGATAAACTGCGAGGTGTAGACTTTCCGGAGGGAGTACTAACCACTGACTTAGAAGGAATAATTAGCGACCCCAACATTCAGGTTGTCGTTGAGTTGATGGGAGGGCTAGAACCAGCGCGATCGCTGATTTTAAAAGCCATTGCCAATCAAAAGCATATTGTCACGGCTAACAAAGCAGTGATTTCCCGCTACGGGGAAGAAATTTATCGCGCTGCCGAAGCAGCTGGGGTCTATGTTCTCATTGAAGCAGCAGTTGGTGGTGGGATCCCTGTCATTCGTCCCTTGCAACAAGCGCTGAGTGTGAATCGCATTCAAAGCATTTTAGGCATTATCAACGGTACGACCAACTTCATTTTGACCAAAATGGCAGCGGAAGGAAGTAACTTTTCGGAAGTGCTGACGGAAGCCCAAGAATTGGGTTATGCAGAAGCCGACCCCAGTGCAGATGTGGATGGTTATGACGCTGCGGATAAAATTACCATTGTTGCCACTTTAGCCTTTGGCGAACAAGTGAACCTCGATGAGGTTTCCTGTGAAGGCATTCGTCAAGTCAGTTCAGTAGATATCCAATATGCTCAACAGTTAGGCTTTAAGATTAAACTTCTCGCGATCGCGCAACGAGAAGAAAAAGGCTTACAAGTCAGAGTCCATCCCACCCTCGTTCCCCAAGATCATCCCCTGGCGAGTATTGATGGCGTCAATAATGCCATTTTAGTAGAAGGCGATCCCATTGGACAAGTTATGTTCTACGGACCAGGTGCAGGCGGTGGCGCAACCGCAAGTGCAGTCGTCTCTGATGTAATGAATATTGCCGCCATGATCAAAACCAGCCGTGCTGTTAATCCTCTGCTGAAAATTCCTCAACATCCCAGCAGTCAACTGGTTCCCATTGCTGAATTAGTGACCCGTTTCTATGCCCGCATTATTTGTGTGGATCGACCCGGTGTGATTGGTAATATTGGCACCTGTTTTGGCAAGCATAATGTCAGTTTAGAATCGATTGTACAAATTGACTTTAACAATGGTCTGGCGGAAATTGTTGTTGTTACCCATAATGTCAAGGAAGAAAACTTCCGTCAAGCGTTAGCCGAACTGCCACAACTCGAAGCGATTGATCAAATTGAAATTCCCAGTGTTTTAAGAGTATTACGAGAATAATCAATTCCCACTTGTCAACAGTCTCATCGTTCGCTCATTAGCCAAGCGGTCGTCGGTGGCATCTTTGGCATCTGATGATCTTGATTGGGAGTTAGTGGTGATTGATTTAAAGAAGGGGTTGCCAAACCAACTTTACAAAAAGTCGCCGTAAAGCCCACGCGCTTTAGACGTGGGATATAAGGAGTTCGGCGAGGAGTTCGGCGAGGCTCACTCGAGCCGCTCACTCGAGCCGCGAGTGAGTTGAGGGCTTCAACGGAAGGGGCTTGTCCTCTCCTTTATCCTAATTCACATTAGACGTACAATCTAAACTAGATTCCTACCACAATCCATTTCCATGTCCGACTATCAACCTCCCATTGCCAAACTGCTGGAGTATGGCGAGTGTCACTTTAATCAAGACTGGCTCAATTATGTTGAGGAACTCCAGTTAGAAGAACAACATATTCCGGAACTGATCAAAATGGCAACGGATGAGAACCTCAACCATGCCCATCCAGAAAGCCAAGAAGTGTGGAGTCCCGTTCATGCATGGCGAGCCCTCGGTCAACTCAAAGCATTAGAAGCACTCGAACCGTTACTGGAACTGCTTGATCGCGAACCGGACGACGACTGGATCAGCATTGATTTCCCCCACCTCTGCCCCCGACTGGGAAAAGAGTGTACGCCGCTACTTGAGACATTCTTAGCTGATTCTTCCCGAGACGTATTTGCTAGAATTACTGTTGCTGATACTCTCAAGACGGTTGCCGAACAATATCCTGAAACCCTTGAATCGACTGTTGCGACCCTGGTTGGAGAACTGGAAAAATTTAGAGAAAATGACCCAGGATTGAATGGCTTCCTGATTGGTGCGCTAGTCGATTTACAAGCAACGGAAACGATCAAAACCATTCGGCGGGCGTTTCAAGCGGATCGCGTCGATTCGTTTGTGATTGGGGATTGGGAAGATGTGCAAGTGGAATTAGGTCTCAAAACCCGTAGGAAAATTCAGGAGCAACCCGTTTCCGATTTAGAAGATTTTACCTCACTGCTGCCAGAACAGCCTGAGATGAATCAGACCAAGGTAAATAAAGGATTTGGGAACACTCAAAAGAAAAAATCTCGGAATCGAAAAAAGAAGAAATAAAAAACTCCAACTTAAAAATTTTCACTTTTAATCCAGCAACCCTAGAATAAACACTTCGTTATTATAACCATGAGCCAGAACTGGATTCTGCAAAAGCCGATGATGTCGTTTTTCTTCTTTTTGAAAATGGTTCTTGTTTCTCGTTGCAAAGTGTTTCCTCGAAAAATTTTCACCATCACTCATTCAAAATCTGGATGAGGTTTGAGTCCGCATTGTTCGGCATATTTGACAGCACCGAAAACAATTGATTGAGCTTGTTCTAAGGTAATTTCTCGAAAGTCTTGGTCAAAGTTTTGGCGAGAATGATGAAGCATTTGTTGATACTTTTGCCGATTCATTTTGCGAGGTCCAAAGGTATCCTTAACGCCCAAGCACCAATAATCGACTAGATAACTACAAACCAAGTATTGATCACTTCCTTTGGAACGGACAATATAGAGTTGGGCAAGACCGCTACTTCCGCCAGATTCGGTATCCTTACTTCTGCCAAACCGCCCTTTGCCTTCAGGGGAATCTAAAAGTTGTTGCGCTGCCTTCTCATTAATTAGACACTTTTCCAAAGAAGGGAGTGCTTTGGTCTGTTCTTTCTGATGCGCGATTGAGCTTCGCTCACTGCCAGAGGCAATCGCGTGATTTTTGATAATGGCTGTCACTTCAGAGGGACGAAGTCCCAATTTCCTCGCAATTTGTTTAGGAGATAAGTTAAGGCTGCGTAATCTAGTGATTTCTTGAATTTGTTCGGGAGTCATCGGTTTGATCGCATTCGCAAAAGAGTTTATCGATCCAAATCTGGCTAAAAAGGAAGAATGAATCACACTTGATAACGATTCATCTCTAGCATCTAACCGTTAACTATAGCGAACTGAGATTTAAGAGACTGAATCATTATTGATAGAAACAATTTCTCGCACTCGATAAATGGGCCGACCTTGAGATTCATGATAAGTGCGAATAAGGAGTTCTCCGAGTAAGCCAAAAGAGAAAAGTTGCACTCCTGCTAAGAGCAGCACCACGACTAAAATTAGTAAAGGGCGATCATCAAGACTTTGCCCAAAACCAAACTTTAAAATAGTTAAATAGCCTCCCATTAAAACCCCTAATCCCAGGGAAAGTAAACCGAGAGAACCAAAAACGTGCATGGGGCGGGTAAGGAACTTCTGCATGAACCAGATGGTCAGTAAGTCCATGAGGACGCGAAGAGTGCGCCCTAAACCATACTTACTACTCCCGTAACGTCGGGGATGATGTTTGACAGGAATCTCAGCAATTTTTGCCCCTTCCATAAAAGCGAGTGCCGGCAGAAAGCGATGGAGTTCCCCGTATAGGTTCATATCCGCAAGGAGTTCAGTGCGATAGCCTTTGAGAGAACAGCCATAATCGTGGATGCGAACATTGGTTACTCGTCCAATCAACCAGTTGGCAATTTTTGAGGGTAGTAAACGAGTAAGGGCTGCATCTTGACGGTTTTTGCGCCATCCGCTGACCAGATCATAACCTTCTTCCAGTTTGGCAAGGATTTCTGGGATATCAGTGGGGTCATTTTGCAAGTCAGCATCGAGGGAAATAATGAATTTCCCTTGCGCTTGATGAAAGCCAGCAGCCATCGCTGCAGTTTGTCCATAGTTGCGCCGGAGAATCACGGCACACAAGTCGTTGCGTTTGTCGGCTAAATCTTTAAGAAGTTCGGTTGAACCATCGTTTGAACCATCATCGATACAGATAATTTCATAAGTATGATTGCTCGGCATAAGAGTTTGCGCGATCGCGTTGACCAAAGTCTCCAAGCTTTCTACTTCATTATAAATAGGAAGGATCACCGAAACATAAGGTTTAACGGGCAGTGGATAGGTAGGGTTTTCCGAAAGACTAAGGGAATCACTCACTCGCACCTCACAAATTAAGATCGATCGACGTTATGTTGATTTTACCCGATTTGGATGTTGATAAGAGTCATTCAATTTTCTCGATTATGAGACAATAAAACAAACTTTTTCGAGAAAAATATTGCGTATGAGATGGGATCAATGGCGACGCCACATTGGATTGGGCTTAACGACGGTTATTAGCTGTATTTTATTGACAACAGTAAGTAACGCTCAAATCACTCCTCTTGAGGTCAACGTATTGCGCCAAGGCGAAGAAATTACATTTAATGGGGAGCAACTGCCAATCAGTTGGCGACAGTGGGAAGCCAATGGCACTACTCATCTTGGTATAACCGATACAGCAGCTCAGCAATGGCTTGGCTTAGAATTACTCAGTAGCAATAATCCACAAGTTCAACCGGTCTGGTGGTTTGGTGGAGAAAATCGTTCTGCTTATCGCTTAACGGCGCAGCATCTTCAAGGAAATCGCTATCTGGATCTCACTCCCATCTTAAAGGAAACAACAGAACAATTATCTGTCTTAGACAATCAACTTGAAATTACGACAACTCCAGCAGAAATCCAAAACATTCGCCTTGGGAAACAATCGTGGGGACAACGAATCGTGATTGATTTAGATCGTCCTCTCCTCTGGCAGGTGAAAGAAGGGCAAGAACAAGCCAATTTCAAGCTGCCGGCTTTCACTGCTTCTCGGATTAGCCAACAGTTTTCCCCAAATCCAAAAGCCAGAGAAGAAAAAGCAGATCAGTCTTTACTGGTCGTTAAGCCAAAGGGTAACCAAACGCAACTACAAGTTAATTTACCCGATACATTCCATTTACGGGTCAGTACTTTGACCAAGCCAGCGCGATTAGTCATTGATTTACGCCCTGATGATCTCCAAGCTAAACAAATTCATTGGGCAGAAGGGATTCACTGGCGACAAGATTATCTTTCGCTCACAGATGCAACTTTTGCTGTGACATGGTTAGAGCTAGAGCCGCGGGTGGCAAACTTAAACTTTACTCCGATCTGGACTAATCCTCAGCAAATGCAAGGAATTGCTCGCTTAACGACTACAGGAAAAGCAAATGATATATCGATTGCGATTAATGGTGGATTTTTTAATCGCGATACCCAATTACCTCTTGGTGCAATTAAACGAGAGGGAGAGTGGTATTCCAGCCCCATTTTAAATCGCGGCGCGATCGCGTGGGATAATCAAGGACAAATGATCATGGATCGCCTACGCTACAAAGAAACGCTCCGCACGGATACCGGACAAACGTTTGCGCTACAAGCCCTCAATAGTGGCTATGTGCAATCCGGCATTGCCCGTTATACCCCGGCTTGGGGGGTAACTTACACGCCACTCACAGACCAAGAAACCGTGGTTGTGGTAGAAAATTCCCAGGTGGAACGGTTAGTCACCGGCAATTTGAGTCAAGAACAACAGATTCCGATTCCAAGCAATGGCTATGTGTTAACAATTCGCAAGCAACCAGAACTTGCCTCAGCTTTTAAGATCGGAACTACCTTACAGCTAGAAGGTCAAAATTTTCCAGGCTATTTTGAGCGATATCCCAATATTATGGCAGCCGGTCCCTTGTTGATTAAAAATGGGCAAGTGGTCTTGGATGCAGAAGGGGAAAACTTTAGTTCCGCTTTTATCAATCAAAAAGCACATCGCAGCGCGATCGCGCTGAACCGACAAGGTAAAATTCTTTTAGTGGCAATCGGGGATGGTATTGGAAGAAAGGGACCGACTCTCACTGAAGAGACTGCTCTTTTAAAGCGTCTAGGGGCAGTGGAAGCACTCAACTTGGACGGTGGGAGTTCAACTTCTCTTTATCTCGGCGGCGAACTGATCAATCGTTCTCCTGCAACCAGTGCCCGTATCCATAATGGTATCGGGATTTATCGCAATGACTAGTGACTGAATCATAATCCGGCAGTCGCAAATCAGGATCGCAATGTCAATTGATCTCGCCTCGCTATTTCTCAGGGTTTGATCGTTAGGACTCAGCGCGATCGCGCCTCGTGCAGAGTTAGAGACTGTTCCTAAAGAAAATATAAAAGACAGGCGCAATCGCTCCGAAGCAGCGGTGATCTTCTTGAAGGGGCTGGTCCTATTTTACTGCAATTGGGTTGGTAAGAGGGAAAGGCGCGATGTGCCTCCGGCGCCGGCGAAGCCGTTGTGGGGATTGGCAGAAAAAGCAGGGACAGTTGCTGATTAGTCATTGGTTAATCACTCAAAACGAAAGTTCCCCCAAGTGGGGGAATCAAGCTAATTTAGAGGGGTTTAATCGCGTCCGAAACGAGGACCCCAGCCAGCAGTAGGGGCATAAACAGCGCGATTGCCCAATTCTTGTTCAATCCGTAGTAACTGGTTATACTTGGCAATGCGTTCGCTACGAGAAAGAGAACCGGTTTTGATTTGTCCGGCGCGGGTTGCCACTGCTAAGTCGGCAATGGTGGTATCTTCGGTTTCCCCTGAACGATGACTAATCATACAGCTATACTGATGGCGATGAGCCAGATCAATTGTTTCTAGGGTTTCGCTAAGGGTACCAATTTGGTTGAGCTTAATTAAGATTGCGTTTCCAGAATCCGTTTCAATTCCTTTTTGCAGACGGATCGGATTAGTGACAAAGAGGTCATCGCCGACTAATTGCGTCCGCAATCCCAATTTTTCTGTAAGGATTCGCCAGTTATCCCAGTCATCTTCATATAACCCATCTTCAGTGGAAATAATGGGATAATCGCTCGCTAAATCATTGAGATAATCAATTAATTCTGCTGGGGAATGGTCACTTCCTTCATACACATACTTGCCATCTTGATAAAATTCACTGGCTGCCACATCTAAAGCTAAACCAATTTGTTCGCCGGGTTTATAACCGGCTTTCTCAATGGCAACCATCAAAATTTCCAATGCAGCACGATTGGATTCTAAATTGGGCGCAAATCCACCTTCATCTCCGACTCCGGTTAGTAAACCTTTAGAATCTAACACTTTACTCAAGGCACTAAAGACTTCTGCCCCCCAACGCAAGGCTTCACTAAATGTGGGCGCACCAATGGGCACAATCATAAATTCCTGAAAATCCACATTATTCGATGCGTGTTCACCGCCATTAATGACATTCATAAACGGAACGGGTAAGACATTTGCCATCGGTCCCCCTAAGTAGCGATAAAGGGGAAGCATCAAATGATCAGCTGCTGCTTTAGCGGTTGCCAGAGACACGGCTAAAATCGCATTTGCGCCAAGATTGGACTTATTTTCCGAGCCATCTTGGTCACGCATTGTTTTATCAATTAAGACTTGATCCAGGGCATCTAAGTCCATCAAAGCAGGTGCCAGCTGATCTTGAATGTTCTCTACTGCTTTGAGTACCCCTTTTCCGCCGTAGCGTTGATCGCCATCTCGCAATTCGTGCGCTTCAAAGCTACCTGTAGACGCGCCGCTGGGTACTTGTGCTAACCCCATCGCGCCACTTGCTAACTGCACCTGTGCTTCAACGGTCGGTCTTCCTCGTGAATCGAGGATTTCTCGGGCCTGGATGGCTTCAATGGCACTGTCTGGGTTATACATTGCGTTTTCCTCTGAGTAACCGGTTAAAATAAACAATACATTTAATTATCAATTATTAGTTATTAATTATCAATTATTATTTACCCCCTATAAACGACCGTTTCGCCGTCCTTTGAGAACGAGTTCTGGAGTATGGAAAATTCGCGAAGGAATTATGATTACTTTGCAAGATCCAGGTGGACAAATCAGTTATGGTGAAATTGCCCCGCTTCCTCGTTTTGGTTCGGAAACCTTAGACCAAGCACTTGCTTTTTGTTCTCAATATTCCCAAGGGATCACAGCAACAGAAATCATGCAGATTCCTGAACAATTACCGGCTTGTCAGTTTGCTTTTGAGTCAGCTTTAGAGAGTTTTGTCCCTCAAGAAACGCCAGCAAAAGAGTTATCTTTAAGTACCCTCTTGCCTGCAGGAGAAAGAGTATTACAAGCCTGGCAATCCCCTTGGCAACAGGGACAAAAAACGTTCAAATGGAAAATTGGTGTTTTCTCTTTAGCAGAAGAGTTGGCTTGGTTTGAGCAGTTAGTCAACATTCTTCCTGAGCAAGTGCAATTACGGCTTGATGCCAATGGTGGGTTAACAGTGCAAGAAATGCAACAATGGTTGCATCAGGCAGATGCTTCGGGGAAAGTGGAATTTATTGAACAACCTCTCCCACCCCATCAATTTGAGCAGATGCAGGAACTCGCAGCAACTTTTAAGACTCCCATTGCCTTAGATGAATCAGTGGGAACGTTGCGACAGTTAGAAACCTGTTATAAACGAGGGTGGCGCGGCATTTTTGTGCTCAAGTGCGCGATCGCGGGATCGCCCCGTTTACTGCGAGAATTGTATCAACAGTATCCACTGGATCTGGTATTTTCTTCGGTCATGGAAACGCCTGTGGCAAAAGAAGCCGTGTTTCGACTCGCAAGAGAACTGAAACCGAAGCGGGCACTGGGATTTGGGATTGATAGTTGGTTGGAGCAATGACCAATGACTCTACTGCTGATCGCGCTTACTCTCGACACTTTTGCCAATACCTTGCAGAATACCCCGTCCAATTAAGCCAATACCGCGACCAATCACTTGCGTCAATAAATAGACCACCGCTTGTCCCACAACGCCAAAAACCGCTCGAAAACGAGGCGCGATCGCGTCCCGGAATTCTAAAGCAATCGTCACCCCTAAACGAATGCCTTGCAACTGCTCTAAATCTCCTTTACGAGGGGCATAAACCGATACGGTTTGGATGCGATTCCCTCGTAAAACTAACAACTCATGACGACTTTCAAAAATCGCTTTCGGTTCTTGGATATAGTAAGTTTGGCGATACTGCCAAGATAATTCGTTGCGGAAGCGAGCAATTTCCCGAGAGGAGCGATATTGATCGGCATAGAGAGCATTTTTGACCATCTCTTGCTCCCCAAACTGATTTAAAATTACTTGCATCACGGCATTGGCAACCACCAAAATTAAATTATGCAGTAGCATTTCGGCACGGGCTTGAGCTTCTGGAGATTCTGGGCGATAGGAAACTTGATCAATCTTTAAAGGTTCTTCGTAGAGTAAATACGCCAATAAAGCGGTCACAGCAGGGAGTTTATTCAACCTCATGTTTTCTACCAGTGGGGCTTCACGAATGACAAACTCCACAATTGAACCCGCTGTCGCTGGAAATTGGGAGAGTTCGACGTATTTGCTAATCCAACGGGTGAGGCAAGTTTGCCATAATTCTCGCAGAAGTAGTGATCGCCGCTCTGGTAAATCGTCTAAAGATAAGTGGACAAATTGTAATTGCGTTAGGATTTGCTGAAATTCTTGAACCACTAAATATAAAAGTTCTCGCTTTTTTTCCAGGCTGAGAATATCAATTTCTAGGGTGTAACCGCTATTATTAACGAGGCCCAATTGAATTTTCCCTAAAGTCGTTTGTAAAAGGGTTTCACTGAGAGATGTTGGTAAGGAGGTTAACAACGGTGGCGATTCTCCTTCTGCATTGGAATTTTCTTCAATCCCTTCTAATTCCGCTTCTTCACTAACCACCACCACCTCCACCGGTAAAAGTTGTTGAACAATCCAGCGTGCTGTTTTTAATTCTCGCCGTAACCCACTCCAGAACAGCCAATCAAAATTAGACAGTTCGTCTTTTTCTAAAATTGCTTCCACACGCGCAAGATTTCGTTCAATTTCGGCTAAGCCAGTTTCTCTTTGTCGGGTAAGCCAACGGGGGGGCGTAATCGGTTGGGGAGGAGAAGCCGGAGGAAGTTGACGTTGGGAGTCATTCACTTTCACTTTTCCTTGTTGCCAATACACTTCCCCTCTCGCCACTTGTTGCAGGGCGTGGACTAATTCGTCGAGCGGAGTCCGTTTCCGGCTGTAGCCTTCAATACCCAACGTCCGCAGCGATCGCAGCACAGAATCAGCCGTAACAGTGGTGAGGACAAATAAGGGTAAGTTGGGATAATTGCGTTTGAGTTCCTGACAAAACTGCACTCCTAGTCTGGTATCTTCATCCACCGTGAGATGAATATCTAAAATGAAGATATCCGGAAGCGACGTTAAAGCAGTCAGTTGATGACGGGCTTGTTCTAGGGTTTGAGCTTGGGCGATAATGTTGGTGTCCTCTCGGGCATTGAGAACTTTGGTCAGCCCTTCTGAGAAGACGAGGTCAGCATCAAGCAGGAAGATTTGGATAGCGCGATCGCTCACAACAATGAAGTTAACTCCTAGCTAAGTCGCAGCAATTCTAACACAGGTATTTATGAAGGAATCATCTTGGTCAATTTCTCTTGCCGATCCTAAGGCAACACAGCAATTGGGAAAACAATTCGCAACTTTTCTCCCTCCCCATAGCGTCATTTTACTGTTTGGGGATTTAGGGGCAGGAAAAACGACATTTGTGCAAGGGTTAGGAGAAGGGTTAGGGATTACAACGCCGATTGTGAGTCCTACCTTTACCTTAATTAATGAGTATCTAGAGGGAAGAATGCCGCTGTATCATCTGGATCTGTATCGGTTGGAAAATCAAAGCGCGATCGCGCAACTCTTTCCAGAAACTTATTGGGAAGGGGAGGAAGTTAAGCCGGGAATTACTGCCATTGAATGGGCTGATCGACTCCCCTATTTCCCGCCGTCTTATCTGCAAGTAAAGTTACTGAAGACAGAAACCTCTCGTCAAGCGATCATTGAAATAGTCCCACCTCATGATGCCATCCAGAAGCAGTTACAAACCCACTTTGGCAACTCAAAATAAGCTCGATTCAGTTGGTCAAGAGCAACCAGAAAAATAAGAAACTCAGGCGATCCAATCTGAGATTGCTTCCTCCTCTTCTCTGCTCTCATTCGCTTAACTCTGCGGGCTTTGCACTTGATCAATATAAGCGCGAAAACGGTCTAAATCAGCTTGCAACGTGGATTCTACCACTTGCCCTAAAAACAAATTATCCATAATTTGCCCGATTACCCCCGGAATCGAATACGCAACCGACAAGCGAACAATACTGCTGGTTTTGCGGTCATAAAACCGAACAGCACCCTTATTCGGTAAGCCATCGACCGATTCCCACTGAATAATTTGTTCGGGCACTAAATTGGTAATCCGAGATAACCAACTAAACTCCCAGCCCCCTGTAGCCAGTTTCCAACGGGATAAATCTGGATTATCAGCTAAAACTTCCACCGAATCGATCCATTTCATCCATCGCGGCATTTGTTCTAAATCTGACCATAAATCCCAGACCAGATCCATGGGAGCATTTACTTCGATTTCGACACTATGTTCTAGCCAGTTAGCCATTAAAATTGTACTCAGAAAATCAATCAGAGGAAGAGGGTTCCTCCCATAGATTAGCAGTTATTCTAGCAAAATCGAGGCGTTCTCAAGTAGCTGGGAATAAGATCCCCATTGAGAAAACAGTATGCTTACAGTCCAAATTGATGAGAACCCCATTGTCAGACACAATCATTAAATAAAAGCTAAAAATAATAGGGAGTTATGCGGAAACGGCGCTATGCAATCATTGGCACGGGTGCGATTGGGGGTTACTACGGCGCCCGTTTGCAAGCAGCAGGGTTTGAGGTTCACTTTCTCCTACGCGGTGATTACGCAGTGGTCAAAGAACGAGGGTTAGTGATTGATTCGTGTGAGGGGAATTTTACCTTACCAACGGTGAACGCTTATCGTGAGGTTACTGAAATGCCAGCTTGTGATGTAGTGGTAGTGGCATTGAAGGCAACGCAAAACCATTTGTTACCGCAGCTTCTCCCGGAAGTAGTTACTAAAGATAGTGTGGTCTTACTCCTGCAAAATGGTTTAGGGGCAGAAGATCAAATTGCTCAGATTGTTTCCACTCCCATTGTCGGTGGACTCTGTTTTATTTGTGCCAATAAAATTGCCCCGGGTCATATTCTGCATCTCGATTATGGCAGTGTGAAACTTGCCCAGTATTCTCCTGAGGGTCAACCCTGTGGCATTACGGAAAATTTGAGCGCGATCGCGCAAGACTTTCAAGAGGGAGAGATCAAAACTGAAATCAGTGAGGATTTACTGCTCACCCGCTGGGAAAAATTGGCTTGGAATATCCCTTTTAATGGCTTATCAGCCTTACTAGAAGCGACAACGGCGGAGATTATGGCGGATGAAGGAACCCGCGCCTTAGCGAAAACCCTAGCTGAGGAAGTCGCCGCAGGGGCAAAAAGCAGCAATTGCGCTCTCAGTTCAGACTATTTGCAAGCCCTCATGGCACGCACGGAAAAAATGCGCCCTTACCACACCAGCATGAAGTTAGATCGAGATGCCAAGCGTCCTTTAGAAGTAGAAGCCATCTTTGGCAATCCCTTACGTCGTGCAACCGCGCAGGGTATTCCTTTACCCCACATTGAGATGCTCTACCGACAATTAAAATTCTTAGATCGGAAAATTCAGAGCAGCACTAATGCCTAAGTATCATGGCTTTCACTTGTTCTGCCGTTGCAGGCGCCAGTAAAACTCCATTGCGATAATGTCCGGTAGCAACAATGACATTTTCATAGCCATCTAAATATTGAATCACGGGCGCGGCTTGTCCTTCTGGTCGCGGTCGCTTGCCCGACCACGTTTCCAAAATTTCTCCGCCAGCTAAAGCCGGACAAAAGGCAACTGCTTGTTCCCATAGCTTTTCCAAGGGAGTCTTGACGGTTTGATCGGGGAATTCCACAGTTGCACCCACCCAATACTCCTGGTTTCCCAAGGGAATCAAATGAACATCATCTCCTGTCACCACTGAGGATAAGGTCAAACTGCTGGGGAGGCGGACGCGCATCGCTTGCCCGAATACTGGTTGTAATGTTACCGGTTGTTGCAGTTCTCGGGTGAGGGGAAATGACCCTAACCCAGCCGCAATAATCAGGGTATCTGCTTTGTAATTGCCCCGATTGGTCTGAACGGTATAACCCTGGGAACCGTCTACTGTTTCCATAAGCGAAACCCCAGTTGCTTCTACTCCCCAATGACAATTCACGCCCTTTTGCTGACCAGCTTTGAGCAGAGTCTGGGTTAGAGGCTGGGGATGAACTTGCAGATCTTGAGGGGAATAAACTGCTCCCACAAGCCCAGTGGTATTCAAATCCGGACAAGCTGCTTGCAGTTGTTCAACCTCCCAAAGTTCTAACTGCCAGCCTTGAGAATGGCGCAAATTCGCTAGTTCTTGCCATTTTTCCCGCTCTTGTTGAGAAAAGCAAAGATTAATCAAGCCTTGCACAAGAGGAATCGAATCCCCTGTTTGTTCGGTTAGCTCTTGTAACAAGTGAGGATAGCGACGCATACTCGCTTCTCGCAGTTGCCAAGCCCGCCCCTTTGTTTTTTGGCTGCTAATCCCGATTAAAATGCCTAGTGCCGCCCCAGTGGACGCTTGCGCTGGTTCATTTCGATCAATAATTGTCACTGCAAACTGAGCCGTTTGGCTGAGTTCGTAGGCGATGGTTGCGCCAACAATCCCACCGCCAATAATTAAGACCCGCTTCATGTTGTTTTACTGGACTCCGCTTCCGGTAGAAGATTGAGGTATTGATCAAAATCATTTAGCGCCCGATCATAACTTTGTAGGGCTCGCGAATAATCTTCCTTTTCAACCGCAGAATCAACTGCTTCCAAGTCTTGAAATAACTGTTTCGCGTAGTTCCGGGCGGGTTCCTGATCTTGAGGAAGGAGGTTACGGGTTACGTAAGTCATTTCGCGACGTAGCCCTCCTAGCGGTCCATGGAGTAAGCTAAAGGCATCAGACCATCTTTCTTGCTTAACCAGAGATTCAAGTTCAGTGAGTCGCTTGCGGGCTTGTTTCACTGGTATGGCAGCACGCTCAATTTGTTCAATTTGTTCGCTGCTATAGGTGGGGGGAGGCGTATTGTTATTGGCACCCCCACAACTAATCAGAATAATTGCTACAACAGCTAGTAATAGCGATAAAATAGCTCGTTTGTTTAGCATAATTTTTAAATCTTTAATAAATGCTTTTGGTTTCTTTATCCTCAGGATACCAAGTTGCGGGTCTTGTCCTGAAGTGTCTAAACGATTTGTTGACGAAGAAAAGTCAGTAAAATTGGGCTGATTTCCTCTGACCAATGTTCTTGCGGATAATGCTTGGCTTCTTCTAATTTGGCGAGACGAACGTTTTTATTTTCCTGCGCGATCGCTGCTGGGACATCGGCAGATAGCCAGGGATCATTCATCCCCCAGATGATTTGGGTGGGTTTTTCCCAAGTGCTCCATCCCGCTTCAATCTCTGCCATCGCTTTGGGCAAATTCAAGTTTTTGATCGTCGCGACAAGAGAACGCCCCGCTTGCGAGTTTTGCAGAAAAGGTTTTCGATAAATCCCTAAGTTCTCCTCCGAGATGACATAACCACTGCCTTTTTCTAATGTGCGATCCACCAGTAACGGGTCTTGAGTTAACATCTCTCCCATTAAGGGAAATGCCCATTGCCGCATCAGCCAAGGCAAGCGCACCGAAGCAGCGAGGGGAGTGTTGAGGATGACCAAACGCTCAATTTGTTCGGGATGACGAAAGGCATATTGCAAGCCCACAGAGCCAACAAAGCCTTGTACTACCAAATGAAATCGAGATAAATCTAAAGCGCTCAAGAAGTCTTCCAGTGCCGTGATTAAAGCAGACGGTTGGTAGGAAAATTCTCGTTGTGATGGTTTTGCCGATGAGCCTTCTCCTAACCAGTCCGGTGCATACGCCGTCAGTCCCGCCTCGGCAATATCCTCCAAAAGCACTCGCCAACAATAGCTATGAGCAAGAAGACCATGTAAGAAGACAATTGGAGTGTCTTGGGTTTCATTTCTGGGAATGGCTCGGCGGTAGAACCATTGTTGATTATTAATGTTAAGGGTTTGCGTTTCGATCTGAGTCATTGCTTTTAGAAGGTAACTTTCTTCAAGTTACACTGCTACCTTCTTAATCGGAACCTTAAGCGACTCCCTTGAGTAAGAGTTAGACTCGCAAAAATTGTAAAGTTTTTTAAATTAGAACCTATTGAGATTTAAATCACATATTTTATGTTATATTAAACATAATAGTTCAGAACAACCTTTTTCAGTAAAGGTCATTCTCCGTGATGATACACAACAATAAATTTTAATTTGATTGACAACTACTTAGTTGTGTTTGTTATCATGTATTAGTATGATCATTGAATTTACTAGTTTTGACGAAATAAAGCGGTTTATTGTGCATTATATTACATTTAAACCGGATTAAACCGATTAACTCTCCGTATTTTCAACCGTAAACTCTTGATTGAAGTTAATTTCAATCACATTAAATTGTCTAATATGCTCATTTTAGTGCAGTACAATTAGTTTTTCTTGGAGACGGTACATTGATGACTTTCCAAAAACCATAACCTTAGCGACTGCGCTTCAATCATGAGCTTTATCTCGACTCAAATCATAAGATGAGGCGACTAAAACGAAAAAACTGCTATTAACTGGGAATCAAAAAATGCAAAACCTACTTGAACAACGCTTAACTTGTAATCGTATTTTCCGCCACCTGATTTTTTACCACTCACAAAAATTTACAGGAAAAATCAACGTTTCTACTCATCAAGGAAATGCCTGGAGTTTTTATTTTTTGCTAGGTCACCTGACTTGGGCGACTGGCGGCAATTATCCCTTACGGAGGTGGCGACGACAGTATTATGCAGCAACAGGACAACTGCCCACACTCGAGCAGATTGATTGGAATGCTGAAGCTTGGGACTGTACCGAATTAAGAGTTCTCACTGAAAGTAATGCTTTAAGTAGTGAGCAGGTAGAAAGTATAGTGCGCGGGGTATTAGAGGAAGTTTTATTTGATGTGGTTCAAGCTTTTGAAACGCCAATTTATCAATCTTTAAATCATCCCAAGTCACTGCTATCACTTTCAAAATTAACCGGTATTGGTGATGGCATGGCATTAGAGGTGCAAGAGGAGGTAACCCCTGATCGCTATTACCGCTTACCCTACAGTTTATTTCCAGATATCAAAGCGTTACAAAAAAAGATTGATCAGCAGTGGGAAAAATGGGTCAAAATAGGTCTTGCTTGTGTTTCTCCTAACCAAGCCCCATTACTCCTCGAGGCAGAAGAACTACGCAATCGGATTTCGCCAAAAGTTTATAGAAATATGGTGAAAGGCTTGCAAGGGCAAACCTCCCTGAGAGATTTAGCCTTCAAGTTCAAAAAGCAGGGTAACTTTTTTACACTTGCTACCGCAATCGCTCCCTTTTATGAGGAGCAGTTGATCACATTTAATCAGGTGAAGGATTTATCGGTTAATAGTGTTGCTGCTGAAACCAAACCCAGTTATTCGACATTCTTAACTGCTTCGGAAGAACCCTCAAAAGACCCCTTATTTTTAGCCATTGACTCCAGTCGTAAAAATCAGTCTTTGCTCAGCGCGATCGCGGAACGACAAGGATATGCTTTTGAAGCGATTAGTAATGGAATTAACGCCCTCCAGAAAATTACCCAAACCCCATTGGGACTGCCCAAAATTATTTTTGCTAGCTATGAAATGGCAGTGATTAAACCAACAGAATTTTGTACCATTCTACGTCGTCTTGACTTACCGCAACCTGTGCCAATTATCATTTACAGCAAGCAATCACTTCCGAATCGAGAGGCTCGAGAAATTTTGGAAGCTGGCGCCAGTGAAGTAATTAATCGAAATTCCCTGACTCCCAGTTATGTCAATTCCATTCTGAAGAAATATCAAAAGCTAAGCCAGCGTCAACAAAAGCAGACAATTGACCAACAAACCTATTCCCAGTCGAAGCTCACCTTCAAACAGCGTGATCTTTCGATGACAATGTCCTAGAGTTCAAGCAGTTTTGAACGTTTAGTCTTGATGATTTTGAGTGTAATAAAGTTACTAAAATAGTAACTTTTTTGCTTATTTTAAGAGTTGAATAATGAGTGAGCTAACGTCAAATCAAAGTAGGTTTGATTAACAAAGCCATGCCCACGATAGACAGTGAAAGGATAATCCGGCTCTCCCAAATGATTTAAAGCTAAAACGGCATCTGAAAAATTTTGATGAGCTGTGTAATCATTAAACGTAATGACCGTTTTTAAGTTGGCTTGCGTTGCTGCGGCTAAACCAGGCTGAGAATCTTCAAATACTAGGCAATGGTTAGCACTGAGATTGAGTTGTTCTAAAACATAGTCATAAATATCAGGGGCGGGTTTTTTTTCTGGAACCACATCGCCAGCAGCAATCAACTTAAAGTAAGCATCGGTTCCGAATTGGGTTTCGATAAGCGCCATTGTATTTTCGAGAGCACTAGTGGTCGCGATCGCGAGCTGAATTCCGCCATGATAGGCTTCCGTAATCACTCGTTTGACGCCAGGACGTAACGGAATCTTTCCTTCGTGTAATAGTTGACGATAATGACGACTCTTTGCCGCGTGGAGCTCTTGCAGAAACTCATCTAAATGATCCGGGGGAGTATAGTCGGGGAGATGATGGGTCATGTAGTGACCAATTCGTTCTTTGCCCCCAGAAATTGATAATAACTCCCCATACAAAGACTCTGACCAATACCAATTTAACTCAGCTTCAGCAAAAGCACGGTTAAAAGCGACTCGATGACCGTAACGTTCGGTTTCAGCGAGCGTCCCATCTACATCGAAAATGAAAGCCGTCATTATTAAAGACCCGTGAGCGGTGACCCGTTAGTGATGAATTTTAATCAATAACTCAGCATAAATTATTAAGTATTAATATTAAGTATTCAATTGTCTTGTGTCAATTTTTTGTTGGTACAATTTTATTGACAGATCACGGCTCTCTCGGCATCGACAATATTTCGTTCTCGGAAAAATTGGATCATCTTGCGGTCTTGTCCTTGGATATGATGCACTAACCACTGATGCAGAAAGTGGGAAAGCTCACTATTAACTGAGGCTACGTCTTCCTGCGCTTCGAGACGATGGAGAACTTTGCTAATTTTGTGAGTGAGGCGATCATGAATTTGTTTATGCTGCTCGTAGGAAGGATAGCCATGTTCTTGCATCAAGTCTTCCTCAAGGGTGAAGTGAGCAATTGTATCTTTCAGTAGAGCTTGTAGCAGGTGCTTTAGGGTTGCCGGATCGGCTGGTCGCACCATTGCTTCTTGTAGATCAGCCACTAAGGTAAACATTTGTTGATGTTGTTGGTCAATAATCGGGAAACCTGTTTCGTAATCTTCAGACCAGTGAGGAATTTGCATTATCAAAAAAACTATAACTATGACCAGAGTGATGACACCAAGGGTCTATAGTAACCAAATTGCTTCCATTTGAAAATAGCTTCCTGGAATTATTAAGAAATGTTAAACAACTATCCGTATTTATATTTCTTACACAGACTTCTTTTCTGAGAAACAACGAAGTCTTTTTGGAATTTTGTAACTTTATGTCATTAAATCAGCTTTTTTTGATTTCTATAATAAAAATTTCTGCTTATAAATTAATTTTAAAAATTATAGGTTTCAATATATTGCGAGACAAAATATTCTGATTTTTCTAGAACCAGCAAAATATAAACCTGATCTTTAATTGTTGCTGTATGGTACTTATCGTAATGACAAATGAGACCATTTTCTAATAAATAAAAGCTTTTAGGGGTCATTTTCTACTTTATTAAAATGGGAATTAAAATCAAGCGTATTGAACAGTTTTGTTAAAATATAATTACTTGTAAAAACTAGTTATTTATCTCATATACTTCAGCTTGTCCTGAGAAAAGCGATAATCAAAACTAGCTGGAACTTTCATTTGAATTGAATGAATAAACTCATTGACTTCAAAAACAAATTGTAAATTAAATCTTAAATCTTAAGACTTTTTTCAAAGAATCAATAAGAAGAGTAAACAATCGTTATGATGTAACAGTGCTTAATGTTTATGGGCGAGAAGAAGCATGGATTTTCTATCAGACTCGGTTTCACTGTCACGGATGCAATTTGCCGTGACTGCCATTTTTCATATGCTATGGCCCGTGTTAACCACCGGAATGTCAATTTATTTAGTCGTTGTGGAAGGGATGTGGTTAAAAACCCGCAATCCTGACTACTACTATCATGCGCGGTTTTGGTCGAAGCTGTATGTCCTCAATTTTGGCATTGGCGTCGCCAGTGGTGTGCCAATGGAGTTTCAGTTTGGCACCAACTGGGCCCCATTTTCTGAAGCAGTCGGCGACTTCTTTGGCAGTATCCTCGGCTTTGAAGCATCGATGGCATTTATGTTAGAAGCCGGTTTCCTCGGGATTATGTTGTTTGGTTGGGGGAGAGTACCACCGGTCATTCACTATATGGGGACCATTATGGTTGCCTTTGGCGCGAATTTATCCACATTTTGGATTTTGACGGCAAATTCTTGGTTACAAACCCCCGCTGGCGGGGAATTGGTAGATGGCAAGTTTGTCGTGACCGATTACTTCCAAGCGATTTTTAATCCCTTTATGGTCAATAGTGTGCTGCATATGTTCTTTGCCACCTTGGAGACCTCTTTATTTGTCATTGGCGGGATTAGTGCGTGGTATATCTTAAATCGCAATCAACGCTACCAACAGTTCTTTACCCGATCCTTTAAGATTGTTCTTGCGGTCGCGATCGCGGTTGCCCCCTTACAAATCTACATTGGACACCTCAGCGGCGAACAAGTTTATCATCAACAGCCGACTAAAATGGCAGCAATGGAAGCCCAGTGGGAAACAGCCCCGGGGGGACAACCAGCCGATTGGAGTTTAGTTGCTATTCCCAATAGTAAAGCTGAACGCAATGACTGGGAAATTTCCATTCCCAACGGATTAGGCTATATCCTCGAATTAAAACGAGATTTATCTGAACCCGTCCGAGGCTTAAAAGAATGGAAACCCGAAGATCGTCCGGGAATGGTAGGGCTGATTTACTACTCGTTTCGGATCATGGTTGGCATTGGTTTCTTCTTAGCCGGATTAATGGGCATTACCGTGATTCAATGGTTGCGAGGGAAACTCGCACCGGTGCAAATTGCCAATCAAAAGTGGCTGCTTCTGGGTTGGATGGTTTCCGCGCCCCTAGGTTATATCGCGATCGAGTCCGGTTGGATTGTCCGTTGTGTCGGGCGACAACCCTGGACGATGTATGAGGAAATTCGCACCGTTGATGCTGCATCGAATTTACCCGCCTCAGAAATTCTCACCTCACTGTTAGCCTTTACAGGAGTTTATAGTCTCCTATTTATTTCGGCACTCTATTTCGGGAGTCGGATTATTCGCCAAGGACCGAATTTTGACTTACCCGTTCCCAAAGAAACCTTACAGCCCACTCCCGTTGAACACACTCCCGATCGTCGCCCTGTAGAAAGTTAATCATGGAAACCCTTAGCTATTTTTTACCGCAAGTTTGGTTCGTCATTTTGGCGTTATTTCTGTTCCTGTACGTTATGCTCGATGGGTTTGACTTAGGAGTCGGCATTTTATCCCTCACCTCTTCTAATGAGGAACGCCGTGGCTTATTGATGACCAGTTTGAGTAATGTTTGGGACGCTAATGAAACCTGGCTAGTCTTGATGGGCGGGGCACTCTTTGGGGCATATCCCTTAGCTTACAGCACCATCTTAAGCGCCTTATACATCCCGATTTGGCTGATGGTCTTTGGCTTTATTTTCCGTGCTGTTGCCTTTGAATTTCGGGAACATTCGGAACAGAAATTCTTCTGGAATGCTGCCTTTGGCTTAGGGAGTTTACTGGCTACAGTTGGCCAAGGGTTCGCCCTAGGGGGAGTCTTAACCAGCATTAATGTCGATGAAGCGGGACATTTCATCGGCGGGATTTGGGATTGGTTGAGTTTACCGTCTGTATTAGTTACACTGACCTTGATTCAGGGCTATGTTCTCAGCGGTTCAACTTATTTAGTGATGAAAACCGAAGGGGCATTGCAGCAAACTCACTATCGCACCGCCAAAATTGCTGCGGTTACCACGTTAGTGGGTGCAGTATTAATCACCATTACCACACCCATTTTCTTAGAAGAAGCGCGATCGCGCTTGTTTGAACCCCCCTTTCTTTACATTTTTGCCACCATTCCCATTTTGGGAGCCTTCTTTATTTGGCAACTGTTACGCAGTCTCAATCAGCAACAAGAACGTGCGCCCTTTGTTTGGACAATTTTAGTGTTCTTACTCTCGTTTTTAGGCTTAGGAATTATTGTGTTTCCCTACATTATTCCCCGTTCCATTACAGTTTATGAAGCGGCTGCAGACCCTAGCGCTTTAGTGTTTATGCTGACCTTTATTGGCTTTTTAATTCCGATTATGTTGGCATATAACATCTATCAGTATGTGGTGTTTCGCGGTAAGGTTAGAAGTAGTAATTACGAAGGATAAGTTAAGTTTTGCGGGAGGAGTCATTTCTCCCTTTTTTTATGAACCACAAAGACACAAAGATCACAAAGTTTAGTTGTTAACGAGTCGTTTAATTCCATTTTTAAGAATCGGAACATTGAAGTTAATCAGTAAGCCAAGCCAAAGTTGACGTAGTTTAAGATAGGTTAGGAGTTGTGCTGTATGAATTGGCTGTAGATTATCAACCGTTTTCAGTTCAATTATTACTAAGTTTTCAACTAATAGATCTAAGCGGTATCCACATTCAATCTGAACTCCTTTATAAGTAACCGGTTGGGAAACTTGACTTTCCACACTTAAGCCCTTCTCTTCTAACTCATACTTTAAACAAGCTTCATAAGCTGATTCTAATAGACCAGGACCTAATTCTCGATGTACATTGATTGCAGCACCTATAATAACTTTTGATAAGCGATCTGCTTCTTTACGATTCATGCTTTGTGTCCTTTGTGTCTTTGTGGTTTATAGATTTTATTGTCTATGATAAAGGCTTATAAAATCACTTTCTGCTAAAATCTTCTAGAAAACCTAAATTAATCCCAACCTTGAAACCTCAAATCCCTTCACAACGCTGGCAAATTACTGAGCTTGATCAAGAAAAAATTGCTCCTTTAATGGCAGCAACCGAATTATCTCCGCTGTTAGCGCAAGTATTGATTAATCGCGGAATTTTAACTCCTGAAGCGGCAAAAGTTTATGTTGATCCGGAAATAGAAAAATTACCTTCTCCACAAACAGAATTTCCTGATTTAGACGAAAGTATTACTTTAATTACTGACGCGATCGCGCAAGAAGAATCAATTATTATTTGTGGGGATTATGATGCGGATGGGATGACCAGTACTGCCCTTTTATTAAGAACATTACGTCATCTCGGGGCAAATGTCGATTATTTAATTCCCAGTCGGATGAAAGAAGGGTATGGGATTAATACTCGCATTGTGGAAGATTGTGCCAGTAATGGGGTGGGTTTAATTTTAACGGTTGATAATGGAATTGCTGCTTATGATCCGATTTATCGGGCGGTGGAATTAGGGCTGCAAGTGATTATTACGGATCATCATGATATCCCGGAAATGTTACCGCCAGCTGATGCGATTTTAAACCCGAAATTATTACCAGAAACGTCTCCCTATCGCGGATTAGCTGGGGTGGGAGTTGCTTATATCTTAGCCGTCGCAACGGCACAAAAGTTAGGGAAACTCCAAGGATTTACCGCTCAACTTTTGGAGTTATTTACTTTAGGAACGATCGCGGATTTAGCCCCGTTAGTGGGGGTGAACCGCCGTTGGTTGAAACGCGGTTTACGTCAACTCCCCAAATCAGAGATTCCAGGGGTGCAAGCGTTGATGCAGGTGAGTGGGGTGAATGATACGCAAAAAGCCGTGAAACCGGATGATATTGGCTTTCGGTTGGGACCGAGAATCAACGCGATTGGGCGGATTAGCGACCCGCAAACGGTCATTGAACTCTTAACCACAGATGACCCAGGGATTGCTTTAGAACGGGCGATGCAGTGTGAACAAGTGAATACGAAACGTCAAGAACTATGCGCCCAAATTGAACAAGAAGCCATTGCTTATTTAGAAACGGGAGAAATTGATTGGTTGCGCGATCGCGTAATGGTCATTGTTCAACCGAATTGGCATCATGGAGTGATTGGTATTGTTGCCTCGCGTTTAGTTGATCGCTTTGGTGTTCCTGTTTTTATTGGTACTTATGAAGATGAAGAACAGAGTCAAATTCGCGGTTCAGCAAGGGGAATTCCTGAGTTTCATGTCTTTGATTCCCTTGTATATTGTCAACATTTACTGGAAAAATTTGGCGGTCACAAAGCAGCGGGCGGTTTTAGTTTAGCAACCCAAAATCTAGCTGTTTTTCGGAAACGGTTGAGTGAATTTTCTCATCAATGTTTAAAACCAGAGTATCTTAAACCTTTAGTTAAAATTGATGCGACAGCAACCTTCGCGGAATTAACCCCTGACTTTTATCAGCAAGTGGATAGTTTACAACCCTGGGGAATTGGGAATGAAGAACCCATCTTTTTAAGTCAAACTGTTACCATCATTGACCAGAAAATTGTTGGGAAAAATCATCTCAAATTAACGTTTAGTCAAACAATAGAAGGGAATCCTGTCCAAAAAGCGGCAATGGGTTGGCGCTGGGGAGACTATTTTCCGTTACCGAAACAAGTTGATATCGCTTATAAATTACGAGAAAATCATTGGCAAGGTCAAATTACTCTAGAATTAGAATTATTAGGCTTTCGCTTACCGCAACAAACTCAGCAACAAGAAACAACTTATGATTACCAAGGACGGACTTATCACTGTTGGCTGTGGGATCATTTAAATGAATTAAGAATCGAAAATGAGCAAGGGAATCTCCTAATCGTAACGAAGGGAGAACGCACAGGACACTTGAAGACAAATCGCCAACACCTCCAACCCATTAATGTTACACAACCTCCCTACTATGATGTTATTAAAGCAGCGGTTTCTGCACTTGATAAAATTTAGGTTACACTTGATGCCCTTGCTTCTAATTGAAAAAAATCAAGGATAATGCCACAATAAATAGTCCTCCTAGTAAGAACAATCTTCTTGTTGTTCGGTTACTTTTTTCCAGAATTTCCGAGTAAGAAAATTCATGATTTTGAATCAATAAGAAAGAATGCGGCTCAAAAAAGTAGGGAAATAAACGATGTAAGACTAAACGGATGAAAAAGTTAATTCCCCATAATTTTTTCCGTAAAGGCGCTTGGTTATATTGCCAAGGATAGCTGATTTGTACGAGACGAATTAAGGCTTTAACATCGGGCTCTCGTTGCGTTTGATAGCGCGGGAGTGCTTGCAATAGATTATCATTCGTCTCTTCTAAAATTTTGTGGAAGATATAGCTATCTTCTAAAGCAGCATTCACGCCTTGCCCAATATCAGGCGGAAAACAATGCACAGCATCTCCCAATAAAGTAACAGCTGTCCCTTGGTTATTGTCCGGTTTGCCTAAGATTTTATACAATCCTGAACAATATTGAGGGGTGGGAAATTGTCCTCCCTTACTGGAAAGAAATCGAGCCATTTCTTCAGCAGAGATGATTTTATCTAGCGGTAACTGCGGAAAGGCTTGCTTGAAAAAATTTTCCAATTCTTCTTGAGTTTCTAGCTGCCAAATATAATGATCAGGATATCGAATAATATTGGCAGTTCGGGGTTGATTAGAATCTTTT
>CAZAYV010000019.1:0-34989 GCA_964489465.1 uncultured Dactylococcopsis sp.
GTTCCAGGAGATCAATGGCTTCGCCACTCCAACCATAAGATCCGAAAACAGCCGCGAGTTGTGTTTTTTCCGCATTGGCGAGGATAATGCCTAAGGCGGTTTGCACTTGCGTGGGGGCATGTCCGCCAAGCGTAGGGGAACCAATAATAAAGCCTGCGGTGTTTTGCAGAACCGATTTAATCGTTTCGGGATCGGTAAACTCGCAGTTAATCGATTCGACAGCAACACCCGCTTTGGTCACCCCGCGCGCGATCGCGTTGGCAACCGTTGCGGTATTACCATAAGCCGAAGCATATAAGAGGGCAACTTTTGTCGCTTGGGCTTGTTGTCCTTGTAGCCACTCTCGATAGGCATTGGTTAATTCGTGAAACCCGTAGCGAACAATCGGACCATGACCCGTTCCATAAATCTGGGCTGGTTTCCCTTGGAATTTCTCTAAAATACTCCCGACTTGACTAGCATGAGGGGCCATCAAACAATCAAAATAGTAACGACGGTCCTCTTGGTAGACTTGCCATCCTTCATCAAGAATTTGTTCCCCACAAACGTGTGCCCCAAAGAACTTATCGGTAAAGAGAATCCGCGTTTTTGGGTCGTAAGTGCAGAGTTGATCCGACCAGCGCGGGGTTGGGGTTAACAAAAATTCTAAGGTGTGACCCTGACCTAAATCGAGCGTTTCCTCCCCTTTAATCACCCAATAATTTGCTTTGGTTTCCCCCAAAAGTTTCTGTAAGGAAATGGCTGCTGGGTTAGAACAGACAAGCGTCACATTGGGAATCAGTTTAAGGAGGGCTTTGAGGGTTTCAGCCCGATTGGGATTAACATGACCGAGAACGATATAGTCAATTGCAGCGGGAGAAAGGCGCTGCTGGAGAGCATTCAGAAAAATTTCCGTAAAGGACTCCCCCGGTGGATCGACAAGTGCGGTTTTGTCCCCTTGAATAAGATAAGAATTGGCAGTTGTTCCGCGTTGTAAGCCATATTCAATTTCAAATTTTAGCCGATCCCACGTCCGAGACCGATAAACCGTTGTTTCAGAAGCAATGGGAAGGACTTGTGTATCTCGAGGTTGCATAATAATGAATAATAAATAATGAAGTTATAACCAATGACTACTCAGTCAACTGAGAGACACTATACCGAATTTTTGATCAGTCTTGATCCTCAAGTAACTCAACCATTCCAGTTTGTCCGTCAATTTTAACGAGTTGACCGTCTTGGAAGAGGTGGACAGCATTGGGGAGGTCCATTACTGCCGGTAAGCCATATTCGCGGGCGATGATTGCGCCATGAGACAATCTTCCTCCTACTTCTGAGATTAAACCGCCTGCTTGCGTAAGCACAACCCCCCAACCGGCATCGGTATAAGGAACCACTAAAATCGTTTCCTTATCCACGGTAATCGGTTGTGAAAGATCCTGAATCACTTTAATCCGACCAATTGCTTGCCCAGAACTCGCGGCAATCCCTTGCCAACGTTGTTGGGATCTCAATTGAGGAGACACCGCTACTGAGTCTCGTTGGGGAGGGGTTCCATAAACCACATAGGGAACAGCAGGGAGTTTTTCATCTTCGCCAAACCAGAAACGGCGATCTGCGACGCGTTGGGAAATGTCCTCGCGCAATTTGGGGTCATCGTTTTTCACCAGATGGCGAATTTCTGATAACTTCAGGAAAAAGATCTCTCCTTCTTCATTCAGGAGTCTGGTTTCTAACCAAACCCGTTCTAGGGCGAGAAAACTCCAGCGCAGATGAGCTAATAAGCGATTATAAACTTCTGCTACTTCTGCTTTGAGATTTAAGCGTTGCTGAACCATATTTTGTTGCCAATTGCGATGCCCTGATTTTTCCCCTTTTTGATTGGTTTGGAGTTGTTCGCTAAAGAAAAATTGGGTAAATAACGATCGCGCGGGACGAGGATTATCTTGCCAGCGGGGAATTGCAATATCAGTGGCGGTTTCGCTTAAATAGCCATATTGCTTTAACCAATCTTGGAACTGTTCTAAAATGCTTTCCCCATCGGGTAATTCCGCTAGCATCGCAAATAAGGAGGGAGCACTCATGGGTTCAATTTTGTCCATCGGGACTAAGTTTCTCGCATCTTGGGCAATTTGGGCTAAAGCTTGGCTAGAGGCGACTTCCGGTAAAGCCTTGTAATCTAAGGCGTCATCTTCCACTTGCAAGACATTTTTGCGTAGGGAAAAACTTAATGGCGCAAGAATGTTATAGTATGTGGCGGAATGGAGGGTGGTGAGAATCATCTCAATCCGGGTGAGCAATTCTTGTGGCGATAACTCACGAGCAGATTGTTGCTGTAAGTCTTCTAGCGTCGGGGTGAACAAAGCGCCTTGATCAACGGCAAAATCGCTGGCTAAGCGCCATTCTCGTTTGGCTAAGCGCAGTAATCCCGGAAGGTTGCGTAGGGTAGAAAGCACAGAAGGACGAGTAAATTCTGCCCCCCGCGTCAGAAATTCTAAACTTTCTGGGGGGAGTCCCATGCGCCGAAAGATTTTCCCTAAAAGGGTGGCATTAAAGTAAGCCCGGCTGTAGTGTAAAGTTGCCGTTTCTTTAAACTTGAGCCCTTTGGCGCGATCGCCGAGAACGAGGGTAAATAGTTTTCCCCAGACTCCGCACGTCAACGGACGATTAATCGACCAAGTCAGGGGACGAATTAAGCCCGGAATCACTTCTGCTGCAATTTTGCGTGTCCAAATCGGTTGCAAGGTGGTAATAGGACGACTTTGCAAGATCCAAAGTTTTTCCCCATCAAATGTCCATTCCAAATCTTGAGGAAAACCATGAAAGCGTTCTTCTAATTCTCGGGCTAAATGGGCCACATCTTGCAAGAGAGATTCGGGAATTTCCCCTTCTCCTTCAATGGTGGGAGGGGAACCGGGAATTACGCGATATTGTTGCGGTGTTACCTGTCCGGAAACCACGGTTGCGGCTTCTCCGGGAAGGGCTTCGATGAGCACTGCATCATCCATTTGGGTGATCGGGTCGCGACTGAAAGCAACGCCGGAAAAGACCCCTCGAATTTGCTGCTGGACTAACACTGCCATTGCGGTTTCTCCTTGTTGATGTTGGCGACGATATTGGGCAGCCGTCGGATTATGATAAGACGCCTGACACTGTAAAATTCCATCTCTGAGGGCTTCTGGGTTAGTAATATGAGAAATACTTTGATATTGCCCAGCCGCAGAACTTTCTTCAGTGTCTTCTCCCACCGCCGAAGAGCGAACAATTAAGGGATTCTCTGGGGAGGGAGATGCCGATTCTAGCAAAGGCAGGGGGTCATCTCCAGCGGGGAGAACCCAACCGGTGGGAACGGGATATCCCCAACGTTTGAGTTGAGAGAGTGTGGCCGCTTTCTGTCCAACTTTTTTCGCTGAGAGAGCATCATCGAGGGAGACGATCGCGCGATCGCCGCGAAAGAATTTAAACATGGCACTGTTCTGCCCGTCCTTACTCGGTAAATCAAGGTCATCTGGAATTTTATAGTAAATCCCAAATAAAAGAAGCGACAGGGCAATTACCGCCATTATGGTTGGGGGATCGTTGATGTTGCGTAAGCCAATAATCACCGCCATTAGCACTAAAACCCCGTTTCGTCCTGCAGCGCGATCGCGCAAAATTGTAAAACTAATGCCACTAATCAGTAAAATTAAACCCGCTGCAATCGGGTCGTGAACGAGAATGCCCCACATAACATTAGTAGTTCCTGCCCCTTTGCCTCCCCAATAACGTCCAATTACCAAGGCAATTAACGCCACCAGTTCCCAAGCGGGATCGTTCGGAAAAAAGGAACGCGCCAGCAACACCACTGCAATCCCTTTTCCAGCTTCTGAGAGGACGGCAAGGATTCCAACGACTTTGCCGCCATGATAAAATGCTGCTGAGATCGAAACATTGCCGGTGCCAAGACGTTTTAAGTTTTGACCAGTCAAACTTAAAGTCAGCCAATGAATGAGAGGTAAGGCGCCGAAAAGGGGGCCAAGAATGAAAATGAGGAAAGCCCCGCCAAGTTGTGTGAGGGTCATAAGTTTTACGCAATCATTTTAGGAAAAAGGATCAATTGGGGAAAAGGGTCAACAACCGATCAAGGGAAGTTTAACATCCCGCTTTCCCTGAACTGACAGTTACCGAAACCTTACCGAATCAAGAACGTTCAAATTGCTTTTAGCCGTCTTCTCATCCCGATGAATCGTCAACAGAAAAATTCATCTTCTAATGCCGAGAGTCAATCTTGGCGGCGCGCGATCGCGTCAGTCTGGCAGAATACCACAAATCGTGTGCAAGCGTCTCTCCCCTTCCAAAAAGCAACGGCAAAACTCGCGCAATGGTTTACCGTTTCCGAAGCGGAAGTGGGAGAAATTTTAGAACGAGTTCGCGCGGAACTGCCCACCACGGAAATTATTTTAGTGGGTAAACCCCAAGCGGGAAAAAGTTCCATTGTGCGAGGCTTAACTGGGGTTTCCGCCGCAATTGTCGGGCAAGGGTTTCGCCCCCATACGCAACATACCGAACAGTATCCCTATCCGTCGCCCGAACTGCCGTTAGTGATTTTTACAGATACGGTAGGCTTAGGCGATATTGAAGAAAATACCCCCCTTATTATTCAGGACTTACAAACTAATTTAGAGGATAGTTCAGAACATCGCGCTCGAATTGTTATTTTAACCGTAAAAATTAATGATTTTGCTACTGATACCCTCCGAGAAACCGCCGCTGACTTACGGCGCAAAAACCCGGATGTTCCCTGTTTACTGACGGTCACTTGTGCCCACGAGGTGTATCCTTCCTCTGTAGAGACTCATCCTGACTATCCCCCAGAGTGGGAAAGTGTGCAACGTCCTTTTCAGAAAATTGAAGAAACCTTTACTGGCTTATACGATCACGCAGTCCTCATTGACTTCACTTTAGAAGAAGATGGCTATACCCCCGTTTTTTATGGCTTAGAAGCCCTCCGCGATCAGTTAGGGGAGTTACTCCCAGAAGCAGAAGCCAAGGCCATGTATGAGCTATTAGATACCTCTGTCGGAAATAAATTAGGTAACCTCTATCGAGATGTGGGACGGCGCTATATTCTGGCATTTTCCATTATTGCGGGGACGGTGGCTGCTGTACCGTTACCCTTTGCCACAATGCCCGTTTTAACGACTTTACAAGTCTCTTTAGTGGGCTTATTGGGAAAACTATATGGACAACCGCTGTCTTTTTCGCAAGCGGGAGGAGTAGTGAGTGCCATTGCCGGCGGATTTTTTGCCCAACTGGTGGGACGCGAATTGATTAAATTTATCCCGGGTTTCGGCAGCGCGATCGCTGCCTCTTGGGCGGCAGCTTACACTTGGGCGTTAGGAGAAGGGGCGTGCGTTTATTTTGGGGATTTAATGGGAGGCAAGAAACCGGATCCCAAAAAGATTCAATCGGTGATGGAATCGGCGTTTGCAGAAGCGAAAGAACGGTTTAAAAAGAATTAACTGCCTGCTTCAAAAATGGTAGTGGTCGATAACTGTAATTCAGGAAAAACCCTCGATTCTAAAAATTGATTCCCTCGCAAACATTGCATTTGATATTCACCGTCAACTAACTGACAAACCGTAATTGTCGGTTGTTTAGGTTGACCGATATATCGCACTCCTCCCAAGCCGCGATAATCAACAATCCAATATTCAGAAATGCCCATCGCTTCATATTCTATAAATTTATGTCCATAATCATCTCGCCAATTGGTACTCACCACTTCAATCACTAACGGAATCGTTTCACCGTTTTTTAGCACTGAGGCTTGTGACCACTGGGGTTCATTTTTGAGCAAGTTACGGTTAATGACAGTAACATCAGGTTGATAGCCAGATCGGGGTTGTGAAGGTTTAACCAGACAAGTTCTCGGAATCGAATAAGGGAGTTGATGGCGACGAATTTCTAAGTTTAATTCTGCTACGAGAAAACCACTAATATCTTCATGAGTCCCAGTGGGCAACATTTCAATGATTTCTCCTTCAATTAACTCGTAGCGCTTGCCATCATCCGGATACCAATCGCAAAATTCTTCAAAACTAATGGGTTGCGTTTGAGTTAGCATCCTTTGTCATCTTATGAAGTCGCTAAAGACTTTGTAACTGACCATTTAGGCAAAGACTAATTTCACGGTCTAAGAGAATCCCCTCTGTGATCGTTTAGGGGAATTACGCCCAAATGCCGAAGCAAAAGCCAGGTATGATTAAACAATATGGAATCTGCCTTGGCAGAGGCAAAAGAAAGGTTTAAAAAGAAAGATGATCGCGCTTTTCCTCTTTCTGGTGAGTATTATGGCGCGATCAACTCACTGAAACAAGGTCGTTTTCGGCGCACTATTCACGCTCAAAATCTAAAGCAGCAGAGTTCATGCAATAGCGTTTTCCGGTGGGTTGCGGACCATCTTCAAATACATGACCGAGATGGGCATCACAGACGGAACATAAGACTTCCGTGCGTGTCATAAACAAGCTCCGATCTGTTTCATAACTGACGTTGTCATCCTTAATGGGAGCATAAAAACTGGGCCAGCCAGTCCCTGAATCGTACTTGGTTTCAGAACTAAACAGGGGTTGACCACAGCAGACACATTTATAAGTCCCGGGTTCTTTCTTATCGTGATATTCCCCAGTAAAGGCGCGTTCAGTTCCTTTTTGGCGGGTTACCCGAAACTGTTCTTGGGTTAATTGTTGCTTCCACTCTTGTTCAGATTTTTTGACTTTCTCAACCATGATTTTAATTAATAATTCTTAACGTCTTTACCTGTAGTGTAGCGTTTTTAACCCCTCAGAGTGTTCGGGAAACTGGAAAAGTAAGGCGGCTGCTAGTGCAACTCCCACTATGGTTTCAGCTTAGTGGGAGGGAATCTTGATGGGTTATTCAGCTTCCACCGCAGCCCGCGCAGCCGCCGCTTCATCAGGATGGATATTGAGGCGGGTTAAATTCAAACGTCCTTTGTTATCAATTTCTCGCACTTTCACCACGACTTCATCGCCGACTGATACTTCATCTTCAACTTTGCCCACGCGATATTCGGCAAGCTGAGAGATATGAATCATCCCTTCTTTGCCGGGCATGAGTTCGACAAAGGCACCAATGGGAATAATGCGGGTGACCCGACCGAGACAGACATCCCCTTCACTAATTTTACGGGTCAGTCCTTTGATTTGATTGAGCGCCGCGATCGCGCTTTCGCGGTCGGATGCGGAAATCGTCATTGCACCACTATCTTCAATATCGACTTTGGCACCGGTTTGTTCGGTAATATTTTTAATGGTTTTTCCACCGGGTCCAATCACTAATCCAATTAAGTCAGGATCAATTTTATAGTTGATGAGATGGGGGGCAAAGGGAGAGAGTTCCGGTTTCGGTTTATCAAGGGTCGCTAGCATTTTCTCTAGGATATGTAACCGTGCGGGAAGGGCTTGCTCGATCGCCTGGCGCACCACATCCAAACTTAAGCCGGTAATTTTCATATCCATTTGTAGCGCCGTGATTCCACTATCGGTTCCGGCGACCTTGAAGTCCATATCGCCAAGGAAATCTTCAATCCCTTGGATGTCGGTTAAGACGCGCACTTCATCTGCTTCTTTAATCAAGCCCATAGCCGCCCCACTCACCGGTTTACTGATGGGAACGCCCGCATCCATCAAGGCGAGGGTGGAACCACATACTGACCCCATCGAGGTGGAACCATTGGAGGATAAAACCTCAGAGACGACGCGTAATACATAAGGGAAATCCTCTTTGGAGGGAAGCACTGGTATAATCGCCCGTTCAGCTAATGCCCCATGCCCAATTTCCCGTCGTCCGGGGGAACGTAAGGGTTTGGTTTCTCCCACCGAATAAGGGGGAAAATTATAGTGGTGGAGATAGCGTTTTTCTTCGTTGGGATGCAGTTCATCCGCTAAATCTTGGGCATCCCCGGGAGTACCTAAGGTGGCGAGAGAGAGGACTTGCGTCAACCCCCGCCGGAATAAGCCACTACCATGAACCCGTTTCGGAAGCACACTCACATCACAACTCACCGGACGGACTTCATCGAGTTTCCGTCCATCGACGCGCACCCCTTCTTCAACAATTTGACCCCGCATTAGGCTACGGGTGACCTCTTTAAAGACCTTGCCAATGGCTTTGGGATCTTCAGTGACTAAAACTTGCAGCGGATCATCTTCAGGCAGTTGCGCGATCGCGTTTTCAATTTCGTTTTCCTTAATTTGATCCAACAATTCATCTCGTCCATTTTTATCGAGATCAAACTGTTGCAGCACTTTTTTAATTGGTTCCGTTGCTTTAGCTTTAATAAAATCTTCCAATTTCGGATCCACTTGCGGCGGTTCTTCCGTCGCTATGGTAATGCCGTGGTCTTTCATTAACTGCTTTTGCGCTTCAATTAAATCCCGAACCGCTTCATAACCAAACTCAATGGCTTCAATGACATCCTGTTCCGGGAGTTGATTCGCCCCTGCTTCTACCATGACCACGCCATCAGGGGTTCCTGCGACGACTAAATCTAAATCACCGTTATTAATTTCGTCATAGGTGGGATTAATGATAAAGTCATCTCCCACTAAGCCGACGCGTACCGCTGCCATGGGACCATAAAAGGGAATTTGGGCACAAATCACGGCAAGGGAAGCCCCAGTGACCGCCAACACATCTGGCGGAACTAATTCATCCATGGATAACGTTGTTGCCACCACTTGAATATCATCCCGAATCCACTGTGGAAATAAGGGACGTAACGGGCGGTCAATCAAACGACTGGTTAACGTCACCTTTTCTGGGGGACGACCTTCTCGTCGTAAAAAACCACCGGGAATGCGACCGGCGGCGTAGAGTCTTTCTTCGTAATCGACAATGAGCGGTAAGAAATCAATGCCTTCTCGTCCCCCGCTGCGAGTCGCTGTGACCAGGACTGATGTATCTCCACATTCAATGAGGACAGAACCACCGGCTTGTGGTGCAAACCGTCCGACTTGAAGCCGAATATCCCGACCATCAAAGGATATTGACTGTTCAAATTCCATCATTATCGTCTCTTTTCCTTATGTGACTATAGCTATGCTCTTTCTCTGTGGCAATGCTAGCACTAAAGAATTTGTTATTGGTTATTTGTCATTAGTCATTAGTCATTGGTCATTGGTCTTTCACCGCCTTACCTGATCTCCACCACTCCCTCTCTCATTTCACGGTAAGGTAGAAAGTATCAGTTCAAAAGATGTCTTGGGAGAACCAGCAAGCGGCGCTTCCCTTGGCATCTTTAGCGTTGTTATACCCAGGAAGCAAAAAAGTATCAATAATGACGAAATTACACGGAATTTGGTTGTCTCATCCGCAAGAACAAACATTTTTTATTTGGGGAGAAACCTGGCGCAGTTGTACAGGCATCAAGGCAGAAAATCTGCCAAGTGACCACCCTTTTGCCCTGGATGAAACTGAACTGAAACGGGTGTTGACCCAGCAACAAATTTCCGCCGATGAATTAACCGATTACCGCTCATTATTACTATCCCTTCCCACTCAAGGCAGTGGTAAACAACAGTTTCTACCCCTTCTCTCCCAGCAAACACCGCCAGCGCCGGACCATCTTTCTCTACAACCTTGGCGAGTGTCAGGCTATTATCTGCCTGTGTCGAGCGTTCTCCCGTTTTTATCAACAACCACCGAAACGGGAAGTTTACAATTTTGGTCGCATCTTTACCGCTGGAGTTGTCAGTTACTGGCGCGATCTAAGTTTTTACCGGAACTGCAAGTGCCAAGCCCAGGGAAAGGAAAAACGGTTTGGCAACCTCTGTTTGATGCCCCGAGTGACCAAGCCCGTTTACAAACTTTTGCCGAACAAATGCCCACAAGTTGCCGCGCCCATGATTTAGCGGTATCTCCCCAAGCGCTCATTATCAGTTTTATCAGTACCGTCATTGATACTGAAATTCGACGGTGTTCGGTACAAACTTTTCCTCCTGTTACCACCCCTCTCCTCAAACAATGGTTTACCGCGCTGGCGAGTTCCGAACCGACTTTTTCGGTAGATGAGATGAATTTACGCCGTTTGGATAAAGCGTTGCAGCTCTGGATCGCGCCTGTCAAGGATTATTTGGGAGATCAGGTCTTAAAATCTCTAGGACAAAACCCGTTTCGCCCTTGTTTCCAGCTTCTTCCCCCAGAACAGGCAACGGAAAATTGGTATTTGGAATATGGTTTACAAGCCCGTGACGATGAAAATTGTTTTTTACCCGCAACTACAATTTGGCAGGCTGCAACGACTGAAGTGATTTATGAAGAAAGAAAGGTTAAACAGCCTCAAGAAACCTTATTACAAGGATTAGGTTTAGCCTTACGCCTGTATCCGACGATTCGCGATAGTTTACAACAGCCCACGCCCACAGGTTGTTCTCTCGATCCGATCGCGGCTTATGAGTTTATTCGCGCCAGTGCCTGGCGTTTATCAGAAAATGGCTTTGGCATTATTCTCCCTCCCGGTTTAGCCCCTGGTAGCGGGGAACGACGTTTGGGGGTAAAGGTGAAAGCAAAAGCCCCGAAAAAAGGGCAAAAGTTAGGCTTACAGAGTTTACTCGACTATCAGTGGGAATTAGCAGTGGATGAAGAAACCCTTTCCCCAGAAACTTTTCAACAGTTATTAGCCCAACAATCGCCATTAGTGGAAGTGAATGGGAAATGGTTAGCCTTACAACCCAGTGATGTGAAAGCAGCGCAAAATCTTCTCAAGGCGAGTGATGAACAAATGAATTTTTCGGTCGAAGATGCGGTGCGTCTCACTAGTGGTGAAACCCAGACCATGGGCAAATTACCCATTGTTGATTTTGAAGCCAGCGGGGCATTGCGGGAGTTAATTACCAATCTTAGTGGCAATCAGGCGCTGACTCCCATTGCAACACCGGCAGGCTTTCGGGGAGAATTACGTCCCTATCAAGCCCGAGGGGCAGGTTGGCTAGCCTTTTTGCAAACGTGGGGCTTAGGGGCTTGTTTAGCTGATGATATGGGGTTAGGGAAAACGATTCAGGCGATCGCGCTACTCCTCCATCTTAAAGAACAAGAAGAACTGTCTGCCCCTGTCCTTTTAGTGTGTCCCACTTCTGTTTTAGGCAATTGGGAACGAGAAGTGCAACGCTTTGCCAGTCATTATTGTTCAACGCTGGTTCATTACGGTGAAAAGCGCAAGCAAGGGCAGCCCTTTGCCAAACAAGCCCAGAAATATGATTTAGTGATTACGAGCTATGTGCTAGCCCAGCGGGATGCAACCACACTCAAAACGGTGCTTTGGGACGGGATTATTTTAGATGAAGCGCAAAATATTAAAAACCCGCAAGCCAAGCAGTCAAAAGCCGTGCGCGGATTAGAAGCCAATTTTCGCATTGCCCTCACCGGAACCCCTCTGGAAAACCGCCTTTCTGAATTGTGGTCAATTCTTGACTTTTTGAATCCGGGTTATTTAGGGTCACAGCAATTTTTCCAACGCCGTTTTGCCACCCCCATTGAAAAATACGGCGATCGCGATTCCCTGCAAACTCTGCGTTCTCTGGTGCAACCCTTCATATTACGACGGGTGAAAACGGATAAAGACATTATCCAAGATTTACCGGAAAAACAGGAAATGAATGTCTATTGTGGCTTATCCAGTGAACAGGCGAAACTCTATCAAGAAATTGTCGAGAAAGCCCTAGCTGATATTGAAGCAGCCGAAGGAATTCAACGTCATGGTAAAATCCTAACACTGTTAATGAAGCTCAAACAGTTGTGTAATCATCCGGCATTATTAAACAAAGAAAAAGTCTTAGATTCTGCCCAACGCTCTGGCAAATTATTGCGCTTAGTTGAAATGTTAGAAGAGTTAACTGCTGAGCGCGATCGCGCTTTAATTTTCACCCAATTTGCTGAATGGGGAAAATTATTACAAGCTTATCTTCAAAGAGAATTTAATTGCTCGATTCCTTTTTTATACGGTGCAACTCGCAAAAAGCAACGCCAAGAAATGGTGGACCGCTTTCAAAATGATCCCGATGCTCCGCCATTTTTTATTCTTTCCATTAAAGCAGGAGGAACGGGTTTAAATTTAACTCGGGCTAATCATGTTTTCCACATTGATCGCTGGTGGAATCCGGCAGTCGAAAACCAAGCAACGGATCGGGCATTTCGGATTGGACAAAAACAAAATGTCCAGGTCCATAAATTTATTTGTACCGGCACCCTAGAAGAACGGATTCATGAAATGATTGAAAGTAAAAAGCAATTAGCAGAGCAAACGGTTGATGCCGGTGAAGATTGGCTCACGCAATTGGATACAGAACAGTTACGAGATTTGGTGTTATTAGATCGGAAAGCGGTGCTTGATGAAGAGGGATAAATCATTGTTATATTACCTTTTTCCTTTACCCGTCTCTATCATTTTTCAATTGATGAGAGTAGCAAAAGCCGTGTTATGAGTTAAAGATAAATATGAAAAAAGTGCGCAATTTCATCCGATCAATGTCTAAATTATGGGAAGAAGAAAAATTTTTAAATATCACTGAAGGCGTAGAAACAATTGTCGCTAAAATCTTAACCATTGCGCTGCTTATTGTTATTTTAGTTGCACTTGTTGATTTGATGTTTGTCTTAAGCCAAATTTTATTTCAATCGCCTCCCTCTGGTTTTTTTAATCAAACGATTTTAGAAGTTTTTGGCTTATTTCTAAATATTTTAATTGCGTTAGAACTGTTAGATAATATTACGGCTTATTTAAGAAAACATATTTTCCAAGTTGAGTTGGTCATTGCGACTTCCCTGATTGCAGTAGCACGTAAAATTATTATCTTTGATTTGAAAAAATATTCAAATACTGATTTAATTTCTTTGGCAGTGGCAATTTTTGCACTTTCAATTAGTTATTGGTTAGTGCGGCGGTTGAATCGGAACAGATAAACCAAGTAACTTATTGGATCGCTATAAATTGATGATTTAAGTCAATAATGGTAAGATGAGCATAAATTTTATTTGTAGCCAAACTTCCTGATATTTCTCACTGAATCTATGATTCATTAAAAAATATGTCTAATTCGATCATTACAATTCATGAGACTGATTTACAGCAAACGTTAGTCATTGAACGACCGGATCAAGGGGTGACATTGCAAGGAAATGTGAAGATTCCCGGCGATAAATCCATTTCCCATCGGGCTTTAATGTTTGGCGCGATCGCGCGAGGAGAAACCCGGATTCGGGGGTTATTATTAGGAGAAGATCCTCGCAGTACCGCCCGTTGTCTCCGGGCAATGGGGGCTCGTATTTCTGAACTTAATGCTCAAGAAGTCATTATAGAAGGGGTGGGATTAGACCACTTGCAAGAACCAACAGAAGTTTTAGATGCGGGAAATTCAGGAACAACAGTGCGGTTGATGTTGGGCTTACTCGCCTCTCATGCAGACCGCTTTTTTGTCATTAGTGGTGATGAATCGCTGCGATCACGACCTATGTCACGGGTAGTGCAACCCCTATTGCAAATGGGAGCCCAAATTTGGGGCAGAAAAAATAATTCTCGTGCCCCTTTAGCGATTCAAGGGCAATCCTTGCAAGGGATTGAATACTGTTCTCCTATTGCTTCAGCCCAAGTTAAATCTTGTATTCTTCTAGCAGGGTTAATGGCAGAAGGCAATACCACGGTGATTGAACCGGCAATTTCCCGCGATCATAGTGAACGGATGTTAGCAGCATTTGGGGCAAATGTTACCACAGATCCCGAAACCAAATCCGTTACCATCGAAGGACAGCCGATTCTGAAAGGGCGGACAGTGGTGGTTCCCGGTGATATTAGTTCCGCTGCATTTTGGCTAGTAGCAGGGTTGATTATTCCTGGTTCCGAATTACTCATTGAAAATGTCGGCATTAATCCCACCCGCACGGGTATTATTGATGCCCTGCAACGGATGGAAGCTGATCTCACCATCGAGAACAAACAAATTATTGCTGGAGAACCGGTTGCTAATGTGCGAGTGCGTTCTTGTCAGTTAAAGGGTGCAGAAATTGGGGGCAATTTAATTCCGCGATTAATTGATGAAATCCCAATCTTAGCAGTAGCAGCAGTCTTTGCCAAAGGAAAAACCCTAATTAAGGATGCAGAAGAATTACGAGTGAAAGAAAGTGATCGGATTGCAGTAATGGCATCGCAACTGACTAAGATGGGCGCTGTAGTGACTGAAAATGTTGACGGCTTAGAAATTCAAGGAGAAGGAACTCTTAGCGGTACTGATATCGAAGCCTATAACGATCATCGTATTGCCATGAGTTTCGCGATCGCTGCTCTCAATGCTAAAGGTAAAACAACAATTCATGGGGCGCAAGCAGTGAGTATTTCTTATCCAGATTTTACAGAGACATTACAAGAGATTTGTCGGAGTCATTAGTCATTAGTCATTGGTCATTAGGGAACAGAGAATATTGGGCGATCAATTATTTATTTCAGGGATGAGGGTGTCTCCCTTATCTCCCTTGTCTCCCTTATCTCCCTTTCCATTTCTCCCAAGCCAACTTAGCTGCGCCCACCATTCCCGCTTGATTGCCCAGTTCAGCGGTTAAAAGCTGTAGATTCATCCGTGAAATACTAACCACCCGCTTTTCAATTTCTTGCCAAGTTGCGGGTAAAAAGAAGTCGGCACTGGCACTAATGCCGCCGCCGATAATAATTGCTTCCGGGGTCAACACATAGATTAAACTGGCTAATCCTGTCCCCAAATCGCGTCCATACGCTTCCCAAAAAGCAAGGGCAGTTTTGTCTCCTGCTGCGGCAAGTTTTCCGAGTTCAGCGGGTGTTTTTTGCGTTCTCCGTTGGATCGCTTGCACACATAAATGCTGTTCTAAAGAGCCATGATTGCCACTATTACAGGGATCGCCAGATGGATTGAGAGTAATTAAGCCTAACTCTCCTGCTGCGCCATAAGCCCCTGTAAACAATTGATTATTGATAATAATTGCGCCACCAACCCCTGTTCCCAGGGTAAGGAGAATCAGATTGTTGACATTGCGCCCTGCCCCCAGCCAAGATTCTCCTAAACCCGCACAGTTGGCATCATTAGCAACAAATGTCGGAAGTCCAATCTTTGCTTCTAATAAATCGGCAAGGGGAACATTGCGCCAACCGAGGAGATTGATGGCAATCAAGGCGATACGACCCGTTGCATCGGCCGGTCCCGGTGTACCAATACCGATCGCGCCACTGGTTTGTTCTGGATCAATTTCTTGCACTGCAATCCCTAATAACTCTGCAACCGCTTCTGGATGGGGGGGTTGCGGTGTCGGTACTGTTGTCTGCTGGAGACAAGTGCCATCCTGGAGAAATCGTCCCAGCTTGATCGCAGTTCCGCCTAAATCAATGCCGATAACTGTAGGCTGTTGCACAATGAGTAATGATTAGATCAACAACTGACCATTATCCCATTAACTCATGAATCTCGAAGCACAGATGCTTGGCAAAATGCACCCCTCAACCCTGGTTGCAGGAGTAGATGAAGTGGGAAGAGGCGCATTATTTGGTCCTGTGGTTGCAGCAGCAGTGGTTATCTCCGTCGCAGAACTATCGCAGTTAAACGAAATTGCCGCAAAAGATAGTAAAAAACTTTCTGCCAAACGGCGAGAAGAGTTAGCCCAACAAATTAAAACCGTTGTCACCGATGTCCGCATTGGCTACGCCACCGCCAAAGAAATTGATGAAATTAATATTTTACAAGCCTCTCTGCAAGCGATGCGACGGGCGGTGCAAAAGTTAAGCCCACAACCGGATCTCTGCTTTGTGGATGGTCGGTTTCCAGTCCCCGGCTTAAAGCTGTCGCAGGTAACTTTAACTCAAGGGGATGCGCGATCGCGCGCCATTGCTGCTGCGAGTATTATCGCAAAAGTTTGGCGGGATGACCTGATTGTCCGACTTTGGGGCAACCAATATCCTCAGTATCATCTAATAACCAACAAGGGATATGGAACAGCAGCCCATCGTCTTGCCCTACAAGAATATGGTCCGTCTCCGCAACATCGTCTCTCTTTTCGTCCTTGTCAGAATCAGTCAAGGATGACTCTTCACTGATTGCTGACTAAGGGCAAATTCAATTTTTTCTACCATTGTTCGATAGGCGTCAGGGGTAGGTAAATGCTCGATCATCAGGGCTTGACGATTAGCAACAATTAACACCATTAAATTAGGTTCTGGAATTAAAATAATGGCTTCAATATCTGCTGTCTTTAATTGCTCTTGTTTCTGATGACCTACATAATATTTAAGCAAGGACTGATCGAGATAAATGTGTTGAGTCCGGCTAATTTTTGCGCCTTGAAATATGATAATGCCAACGGCTAGACCAATTTCAAAATAGCTTTCTATATCTAAATTAAAACGTAATATTTCCCATATACTCGGTAAATAAATAGTGGTTTGCTGTTGGTTAAAAAAAGGGATAAAAACCGCATTTAAAAAACCACCCCATCGAACCATAAAGTTTGTACTAATGATGACAAATAGGAGAAAACCTGACTGGACTAAAATTTGCTTCAGTAGTTGCCAACTATTTTGCAGTCGCCATTGCGAATAAATATGATATTGCTGATTTTGTAACTCAATTTGAATCGTATTCGAGTTTGCTGTTGCAATCGGGGATAACTCATGCGTTGCGTAAGAATGATTCCCTTCACTCTCTAAAAAAATAATCGGAATCTCTAATTGGGTTGCTAATTTTTTGGCTTTACTGAGTGCTTTTTCTGGCTTAGGTTGTTCATCGACTAGAATTTCGGTACCGTCTTGCAAAAAAAGGAGAACTTGCCAACATTGCTTAATCTCTGCTTGAAAGCCATCACTGTAAAGGGTACGGGAAACGATCGCGCTTTCTTTAATTTGTTCACGGTTAAATTCTAAATCAATAGTTTGATTTTTAGGTAAATATTCTTTGAAATAAAGTTTATTCTCAGTAATGTGGAGAGAAACGGGATATTTACTGCTGCCTTTTTGATAATACTTCTGCGCGATCGCGCGATCTATCAGCCACAAACTAAAAAATAAAACTAGAAGAACTCCTCGATAGGTTTGTAAGTGGAAAAATGCAATGGAAAATAAACAGAAAATAAAAAATAAAACGAGGTTCGCAACCTCATTTTTGATAGTCTTCCCGGAAATTAGCTCAGTCCAAATGCTTTGTAATATAAAATCATAAACCCTTTGCAGGAGCTTTTTAACTTGAGCACAAGGAAAAATTAACCGAGAAAACAGAGTATGCTGAGAATGGTAAACTGAACCGCTAAAATACATAGATTAAGGAGAAAAGCAATTCATTTCTCCTTAATTATGCCCAGGTCAATCATCAATTACAAACCCTCATCTTAAATTACAGCAAATTATTATCTTAGCTAGAGGCACTTGCTTGATGATTGGTTCGTTGTGCCTCATGCTCTGATTACTTTATAAAGAACAAATGATTCAGCTTCAAGCCTACCAACTAATCCATATTGTCCCTTAGTCAACTCAAGAATGCGAGCTTAATTTCAAGCTGTTTTGGGAGAAGATAGAGAAGCTTGTTGGTTAGTCGTTGTTGTCGTTTGATTTGCCCAGGCGTGATAATCAGAAATCAACTGATTCATTAGCTTTTGTTTAATGCGACTCAATACCCCTTTCAATAAACCATTTCCTGTTGTCTCTAACATCGGTCGGGGAGTAAACCACAAAGCAGGCGGTAAGTTCACATCAACGGTTAAATCAGCAACGCCTCTCAGGTAAGTTTTACCATTTTCTTGAATGGGTTCCAATTTGCCCTTCAGTTGAAGAGAAAAGCGATCATTAATATAATCGTTTCCTAAAATTTCACAGCTTTCTGATGTCAGAGTAACAGCCCCCTTAGTATCAGCAACTACTTTCAGCACTGCCGAAGGTTGAAAATGATAAATATCCAGAAAATTGAGAGGGCGCATTTTCAAGCGAAAGCGGTTCTCCGAGAGAGGTGTCATTAGTTTAGGATTCGCAATTGTTTTTACTAAACGTTGCGGTTGGCGTAAATAATGTTGAATGGGCGTATTTTCCGGCGGGACGGTTAAATTAACAGACTCAGACGCGGTAAATCTTACAGTTTCCATAAGTTTGGTTAAGACTCTCTCAGCGTGAACTCTCATTTCAATCCTCTCACTGTCAATCCAAGAGAGAATCGTGAGTGAGCGTATGCATTAAAAAACTTCACATCACTTAATAATAAGTATAAAAAACCCCAGTTAGTTTTATCCTCTCTCCAAAGCAACAAAGGACTTAAAAAAATCAGTCTACTGCAAGTGATAGAAAATTGATTACCAATAATTAATCAGGGATAATGAGTTCAATCCTCCTTTGCGATTCCTTTCTTCATTAATAAGAAATTATGACGTTTTCGATTGCTCATTTAGGGCCGACTGGGACGAATGCCGAGACGGCAGCTTTAGCGTATACACAATGGTTGCAGCGTACTCATGGACAGGACTCGCTATTATGTCCCTATGCTAGTATTGCTCAAACTTTAAAGGCGGTCGCTGAACAAGAAGCCGATTTTGCAGTTGTTCCCGTGGAAAACTCTACAGAAGGAAGTGTAACCGTTACCCTGGATACCCTATGGCAATTGGAAGGACTCCAAATTCAAAAGGCATTAGTGCTACCGATTACCCATTCCCTACTCTCTCACGCCTCTGCTTTAGAAGAAATCCAAACTGTTTATTCCCATCCTCAAGCCCTTGCGCAGTGCCAAAAAGCCCTGGAGTCTTGTCTTCCCCAAGTGCAGTTAGTCCCTACTGCTTCCACTGTTGAAGCCTTACATTATCTCTCGCAAGCAGCAGAAAGTAAACACTGTGGCGCGATCGCGTCATCTCGGGCGGCAAAACTATACAATGTACCGATTTTAGTCTCCTCTCTCAATGATTACCCTGGCAATTGCACTCGGTTTTGGGTTGTCGGCTTAGAACCGGCCACAAACGGCAAATATATTTCCCTTGGCTTTAGTACAGGGGTCAACAAACCGGGGGCACTAGTTCGTCCGCTTTCTGTATTTGCCCAACGAGAAATCAATTTAACCCGCATTGAATCTCGCCCCACCAAACGCTCTTTAGGGGAGTATCTCTTTTTCATTGATATTGAAGGCAATGCTCGCCAACCTCATGTTCAAGCAGCATTAGAAGATTTACCCCAATATACAGAAGTCCTTAAAATTTTTGGGAATTATGATGTGTTACCCATTCATTAAAGTGCAGAGTGATGAATGAGCGGTTAGCTTCAGGAATTTTGGTCATCTCAGTATTTCAAGTTTCAGATCCAATACGTTGATGAAAAGAAAAATTGAATCTTACCTTGCTCCCCATAAATAACTGTGTTAGCATAGTAAACGCTTTCGTAAGCGGCTCAGTAGCTCAGCGGTAGAGCAGGGGACTCATAAGCCCTTGGTCGCGTGTTCAAATCACGCCTGAGCCATTTTCATGGGTACCAAAACTAATCGAGGTATCCTCTGCAACTTGACTGATGTTCAGGGTATCAAAGCTCGTTCCCAGACCGGCGATAGCGAGAACATCTTCGCCACTAGTAAAGTCTTTCACCGTGTTAGCTGCTTCGGGTCGTTCAGCTGCTGCAATCCAGAATTGGTCTGCCCCGACATTGCCCGTCAGATGGTTGTCGCCGCCAGTTTGGGCAAAGAAACGATCATCGCCGGCATTGTCAAAGACCGTATCGCCACTGCTAGCCGTAGCAATCAACACATCATCAACACCAATGGCAATTACGAGTTAAGCCCTGCCTGTAAGATGAATCGTTTCACCGGCGAGGCTACCCCAGTCAGGGGTTAAGGGAGTTGGTTCTTCCTCTGCAAGAGCATTAAGCTGAGCTGCAATTTCTTTCATAATTTGCCTTGCAGGTTCAAGAGAATGGCTTTAGTCTAATCGAATGCTGTTTTGAGAATTATCTGCTTTTTTCCAATCCAAAAGTAGTTGGTGTTGCCCTAAAAAAATGCGGAGGGAGCAATAAAGAGAAATTAATCTCCACTTAGGTTTTCCGTAATCTTACCCTCATAGAATTATCACAGTCTGTATCTTTTATTGCAATCAAATTGTCTCGAGGAGATTTCTCGTCATGTCTACCTTCCGTGTTAACCCTTATCTGCAACAACCTTCTAGTGATGGGATGTATTTTACTTGGTTTACTGAAGAGGATACTTCAGGAGAACTGACAATCACTGGACCGGGATTAGAGAGTCCCTTAACCTTCACAAGCGATCCGATATTGGAACCTGTCTTAAGTTATACCGCTGCTGAAGAAAATCAAGAGATTGATGGACTAGAACAAGGCTCATGGTTATTAGGGAACGAAAACTATAAGCACACGGTTGATGTCAGCGGTTTATTGCCCGATCGCACCTATGAATATACGGTCACAGTCGGCGATCGCGTTTTTGAATCGAGTTTTGAAACGGCACCCACTACCGAAGACTGGGACCAAGTTCGCTTTGTTGGGCTTTCCGATAGCGAAACGGAACCGCGGGGTCGCGTTCGTCGCCGGGATTGGCAAGAAGGGGCCCAAGATGATGAATCGGTTGGGCGTCCCAGTTTAGAAGATAGTCTCTGGGCAGAAACCTTGGGCGTTAGCGGCGATCGTCTCAACTATCCCCTCACCGAAAATGTGGGCTATCGCAACAATCTCGAAATCATTAACAGTCGAGAACCCGATTTCATGGTCATGCCAGGAGATTTAGTGCAAGGCGGCGGCTATCAGCCCGGTTGGGATGAGTTCTTCCGTCACAATGCCGGTGAGTTTGATAGCGGTCTTTCCGACTATCCAATCTTGCCAGCGCTTGGCAACTGGGAAAACTTTGGCGCTCTCAATGGGGGATATGGAACCGACGAAGCAGGACGCTTCGGTCCTAAATTGGGTCATGATAAGTTTCATGCCTACTTCGATGCACCCCCCAATGGTACTCCTGAGCACCAGGATAATTATTATCGCATTGACTACGGTCCCATCACCATTCTCACCCTTGACAGTTCCAATGGGGAACCCGACGACAGTCGAGATAACTACGGTGGGGAAGGACAACCGCCAAAAATTAGCGGTCGGGAATTTACTGAACCGGGAACGGATACCCAAGAAAACTTTACTCGCGAGCAGTATGAAGCAGCAGGGGGAACAGATTTAGCGGACTTTAATCCAGGCAGCCCGCAATGGAACTGGGTGATCGAGCAGCTAGAAGAGGCAAGAGAACAAGGTCAAATTATCTTTGCCCAATTCCACCATGTTCCCTATTCCAGCGGAACCCACGGTCTACCGATGAATCATGAAGAGTCTTCTGGTCAAGGGGGAACACCGCTGCGGAAATATCACGCGCTTTTTGAAGAGTATGAAGTGGCAGCAGTTTTCTCCGGTCATAGTGAAATGTTTGAGCGCAGCTTCGTTGATGAAGATGGCGACGGGATTGGGGTTAACTACTATGATGTGGGTGTTGCTGGCGATGGTATGCGAGGAGAGCGTCAAACGGATGACGGAGAACTCCTTAGCTATAATCAGTTTAGTCAGTGGACGGCTGACCAAAGCGAACCGGAACGCTGGGAAGAAGTCGATGGCGTTCTCCAAAATGTTGCCGGCGGGAAGCACTATGGTCACCTAGAAATCAACCTGGAACAGACGGGCGAAGGGTCCGCAGCAGAAATTACTCTCACCCCTGTGTATAGCTTCCCTATTCTTGATTCCAATTATGAGTTAGTCGATACCGAGCGTCGGGTGTATGGGGATGAAATCACGATCCGAACCAATGCGGATGGTACCTTAGCTGATTCAGGAATCGGAGGGTTAACCCAAATCAACACCTTTGAAACAGGATTCATTGATGATCAGACCCCGCTAACCATTCCCAGTACTGATCCAGCCGGAATCGCTTTCTATGAACCATCAGGCAATTTGTTTATCGCCGACTCCGAAATTGCCGAATTAGACATCTTCCCCGACACCATCTCGTTCAACCTCTTTGAAGTCACCCCCGATGGGCAAACCTTAGTGCGAGCGTTTGACCTTACCGACGAAGCAACGACGGGGGCGGTCAACGACGAGCCCACTGGCATTGCCTACGATGCTAAGAATGATCGCTTCTACATCAGTAACGATAACACTGAAAGCATCTTCAGCTACGAGTTGCAGGGAGATACCTTTGTGGTCGAAGACGAAATTGGAATTGATGACTTCCCGGCTAACTTGCCAGGCATAACGGGGGATTTTGAGGGCATTTCGATCAACCCCAACACCGGGCTCATTTATTCAGTGGATGGCAGCGGTCAAACGGTGGTTGTCTTAGAATACCAAAACAATAGCTTCCAGTTTGTCCATAGCTTCGAGCTCAACACTGCCGAGGAAACTTTTGTCAGCGACCCTGAAGGTATGGCAGTTGATCCGGCAACAGGGAATCTCTTGGTGGTTTCGGAAGTGGACGAGATCATTGCCGAGTTTACCGCAGAAGGAGATTTTGTGCGCGAGTACCCTCTCGGGAATCTTGATCCTGCCCAAATCGCTACCCAAGGTTTGACGTTTGCCCCTCCATCTGACAACTCTGATCAATCATTTAGCAGCTTGTATATTGCCGATGCGCGAGTCGATAACAACGACGATCCCAACGAACGCGATGGCCGCGTCTACGAAGCAAGCTTAGCGACACCCGATGATGAGGAGGGCGACGATGCCTCAGTTCCGGTTTTTGGCAGCCCAGAGGACGACACTCTCGAAGCGGGAATCGATTTTGACGGCGCTGGCAATCTTGTTTTTACCGGGGCAGGAGAAGATAGCGTTTTTGCTTCTCAAGGAGAAGGGGGAAATCGCATTTACAGTGGCAGTGATAATGATGAACTGTTCGCTGGAACTGAAGATCGTCTCTTTGGTGAAACAGGCGATGATATCCTTGATGCATCTGTTGGAAGCGGCAATAACCGTCTCTATGGGGGTCCTGGGAACGACAACTTCTTCCTCGGTAGCAATGACCGCTTAATTGGCAATGAGGGCAGCGATCGCTTCTTTACCCTTGCTGGCGGCAACAACTTGATAACTGGTGGAACAGGGGCTGACCAATTCTGGATTGCCAATGCAGGCATTCCTGATACTCCAAATACCATCACTGACTTGACATTAGGAGAAGATGTCATTGGCATTGCTGGCTTTCGCGATCTTAGTTTTGATGACCTTAGTGTTACTCAAGAAGAAACCCAAGTTGTAATTGGCTTAGATGAAAATAAACCTTTAGCAGAACTTCTGGGGATAGAGGGCAATCAACTAAGTCCTGATAACTTTGTGTTTGTCGATCCGGCTGTTTAAAAAAGATAAACAGTTACTTCTTTATGGATTAGGGGAGAGAAGCGCGAAAAGTAACACTGATCGCTTTTCTCTCTCTCTTTGATTAGCAAAATGGATTAAGGTTGAAATCAAGAAAAAAATCCCGAAAAAAATCCCGAAAAAAATCGTGCTCCTCGCTAAAATACCAACAAGAGATAAATGTTGAGGTAAAGCAATGGCGCAACAGTGGCAATTTTGGATTGATCGCGGTGGCACGTTTACCGATGTTGTGGCTAAACGAGAGGATGGGACACTCTTCACACATAAACTCCTCTCCGAAAACCCTGATCATTACCAAGATGCTGCCATTCAAGGGATTCGAGATATCCTTGGTTTAAGTCCAGATCAGCCTCTGCCTACGGAACAAATTCAAGCCGTCAAAATGGGGACAACGGTTGCAACTAATGCCCTCTTAGAACATAAGGGCGATCGCGCTGTTTTACTCATTACCAAAGGCTTTCGGGATGCCCTCCGCATTGGCTACCAAAATCGTCCTGATATTTTTGCCCGTGAGATTGTGCTGCCAGAAATGGTCTATGAACAAGTGATTGAGGTGGAAGAACGGTTGGATGCAAAGGGGAATGTGATTACGCCTCTTCATGAAGCACAGGTCAAGCAAGACTTACAACAGGCTTATGACAGTGGGATTAGAAGTTGCGCGATCGTTTTAATGCACGGTTATCGTTATTCGCATCACGAAAAAGCCATTGCTGAAATTGTGCGCCAACTCAACTTTACCCAAATCTCAGTTTCCCACGAAGTGACCCCCTTAATCAAACTCGTCAGCCGTGGCGATACGACAATGGTGGATGCGTATCTTTCCCCGATCTTGCGCCGTTATGTGGATCAAGTTGCCAGTAAGCTGAACCTCAATCATGGACAGAGTAACGCCCAACTCCTGTTTATGCAGTCCAATGGCGGGTTAGCCGATGCCCAATTATTCCAAGGAAAAGATAGTATTCTCTCGGGTCCGGCGGGGGGCATTGTTGGGGCAGTGAAAACCAGTCTCATTGCCGGTTATGACAAAATTATTAGTTTTGATATGGGGGGAACCTCTACCGATGTCGCCCACTATGCCGGGGAATACGAACGCAGTTTAGAAACCGAAATTGCGGGAGTGCGACTGAAAACCCCCATGATGGCAATTCATACCGTCGCTGCGGGAGGGGGATCAATTGTTGAGTTTGATGGGTCACGGTATCGGGTGGGACCAGCTTCAGCAGGGGCATATCCGGGACCCGCTGCTTATGGCAATGGCGGACCGTTAACCGTTACCGACTGCAACGTGAAAGTGGGGAAACTACAACCGCAGTTCTTTCCGAAAGTATTTGGAAAAAATCAAGATGAACCCCTCAATAGTGAGATTGTTGAGGCAAAATTTCAGGAATTGACCGCAAAAATTGGGGATCATCGCCTGCCAGAAGCCGTTGCATCGGGTTTTCTTGCTATTGCAGTGGAAAAAATGGCAAACGCAATCAAAAAAATTTCCTTAGAAAAAGGCTATAATGTCTCAAAATATACCCTCTGCTGTTTTGGCGGTGCAGGGGGACAACATGCTTGTTTAATTGCGGATGCCTTAGGCATGAAGCGAGTGCTGATTCATCCGTATGCAGGAGTTTTATCCGCTTATGGCATTGGTTTAGCGGATATTCGGGTCTTGCGAGAAAAAGCGGTGGAAGCCAAATTGACACCCGATTTAGACTTAAAATCCCTCTTTTCTCCCTTAATTACAGAAGCGCAAGAAGAATTAGCAAAACAAACTAATACTTCCTCGCCAGAAAGAACCACCACCCAGCAAAAAGTGCATCTGAAATACGAAGGAACAGACTCGCCTCTCTTGGTGAACTTTGCCAGCTTAGACCAGATGCAAGCGGAATTTAATAGCATTCATCAGCAGCGGTATGGCTTTGTTATGGAAGGAAAACCCTTAATTGTAGAAGCGATATCCGTGGAATTGATTTATGAAACCGAACCCTTAGCAGAAAAAACGGTTCTCCGTTCCCGAGAAACGCCACCGCAACCCATCACCACCGTTTCTGTTTATACCGGCGAGAAATGGCACGATACCCCAGTTTATCAACGAGAAGATTTACAGCCAGGCGACTCCATTCCCAGTCCAGCGATGATTATAGAACCCACAGGAACAAATATGATTGAATTGGGTTGGGAAGCAATGGTAAATGATCATGGTCATCTCATTCTCTGCCAACAAAGTGAAGTGGCTAAGCAAACCGTACAACCGACAGCCACAGAAACCCCTGATCCGGTACTTCTAGAAATCTTCAATAATTTGTTCCGTTCCATTGCTGAACAAATGGGAACAACGCTACAAAATACCAGTTATTCGGTGAATATTAAAGAGCGATTAGACTTTTCTTGTGCCATTTTCGACCAAAACGGGCAATTAGTGGCAAATGCCCCTCATATTCCGGTTCATTTGGGTTCCATGGGTGAGAGTGTGGGCAGTTTAATTACAGCGCAACAAGGAAACTTAAAACCAGGGGATGTCTATGTTCTGAATAATCCTTATAACGGTGGAACCCATCTCCCTGATGTTACGGTAATTACCCCTGTTTTTGTCGATGAGAGTGCATCACCTCTATTTTATGTGGCATCCCGAGGACATCACGCCGATATTGGCGGCATTACCCCTGGTTCCATGCCTCCTTACAGTACCCACATTGAAGAAGAAGGGGTATTACTGGATAACTTCCTCCTCGTGGAAAACGGACACTTCCGAGAAGAAGCCCTTGTCGAAAAACTTACTACGGGTGACTATCCGGTGCGAAATGTTACTCAGAATATTGCCGACTTACAAGCGCAAATTGCAGCGAATGAGAAAGGTGTTCAAGAGTTACTGCGGATGGTAAAACAGTTCAGCTTGGCAACGGTACAAGCCTATATGCACCATGTCCAGAATAATGCAGAAAAATCCGTGCAAAAGGTCATTGAACGGTTGCGGGAAGGGAGTTATCGCACCGAGTTGGATACAGGTGGACACATTCAAGTCCAAATTTTAATTAATCGCGAGACCCATCGCGCCACCATTGACTTTACCGGCACTTCTCCCCAACAAGCCAGTAATTTCAACGCACCAGCAGCAGTTTGTAAAGCAGCGGTACTATACGTTTTTCGGACGCTGGTGGATGATAATATACCGCTGAATGCCGGTTGTTTGAAACCACTAGATATTATTATCCCAGAAGGGTGCTTATTAAATCCCACTCCGCCGGCGGCAGTGGTAGCTGGCAATGTGGAAACCTCTCAGTTAATTGTGGACACCCTTTATGGGGCGTTAGAGGTGATGGCAGCCTCTCAAGGGACCATGAATAATTTCACCTTTGGCAATGACCGCTATCAATATTATGAAACAATTTGTGGCGGTGCGGGGGCTGGTAAGGTCTTTAAAGGGGCGGATGCAGTACATACCCACATGACCAACTCCCGTTTAACTGACCCAGAAGTGTTAGAGTGGCGCTTTCCGGTATTGGTGGAAGAGTTTAAGATTCGAGAAAAGAGTGGCGGAAATGGGCAATATCAGGGCGGAAATGGCGTGATCCGTCGCATTAAATTCTTAGAAGCGATGACAGCAGGAATTTTGTCTGGTCGTCGCAAGTTTGCACCATTTGGTCTAGCCAGGGGTGAGTCGGGAAAACCAGGACGCAATGCTGTTGAAAGAAATGATGGCACCCTTGAGGAGTTAGACAGTACGGCAACCGTGGAGATGCAACCGGGAGATGTTTTTATTATTGAAACTCCAGGCGGTGGTGGATATGGTCATTCTGAGTAATGGTTAGAGGAACAGTTCTGCAACAGGACAGCTAAATTCAGATAACAGGTGACTGGTTACGGTATCTTCAGCGAGTAAGGTAACAGCTAATTGTAAAACAGCTTGTTCCCGTCGATAGACTTTAACTTGTTGTTGCTGATAGTCTACAATGCAGTATTCTTGTACACCTTGGGTGGAGTAAAGTTTTCGTTTTAATTCTAGATCGCGCTGTTTATCTTTCACTCCTTTGGATAGCACTTCCACCACTAATTCTGGTGCGTCGGTGAGGTGTCCAGATTCATCTAAGCATGCTTCTAAACGCTGGTTACTTGCCCAAACGACATCAGGAATGACGCTATCGGTTGTTGAAAAAATAATACCAGGGGTAACCGCACTCCGTCCTAATCCTGTTTTCCGTGACCAAGCCTGTAACACTCCATAAACATTCCCGGTTACTTCCTGATGCCTCCAATGAGGCGCACGAGTCACAAAGAGTTCTCCATCAATAATCTCATACCGCTTGCCATCTTCCGGAAACAGTTCTAAATCAGTAATTGTCCAGTATAAGTTGTTCCTGGTTTTCATAATTTAACCGACTAGGCGATTAATATCATTAGCTTGTCTTCCTTGTCTCCCTTGTCCAAACTCAACCCACCATTTGAAAACGAATGAACAACTACTGCGTTCCGCGCCACGTTTTCCAAGCCACTCTCACGCCTGTAATCACTCCTCGGGTTTGCTTTCTCACCCCTTGCGCTTGATTTTTAGCCGTTGTCACACCGCGATCGAGCTGTTTTGCCACTTGAGATGCATTTTTCACCCCCGTATTCACTTCATTTGTCAGTTCCGCCACTTCTTCACCGGTGAGACGAATAGCGTCTAAGGTTGACGGGAGTTCTTTTTCTAACGTATCAAACAATTTTTCTGCACTACGAGCGACTCGCGCTAGTTCTAAAAAAGCCGGAAACGCCGCGACTAGCACGGCGGTGAGACTAATGGCAACTAAAAATAAGGACAACGCCAGCCAAAATATTGGGTCACTCATGCTTTATTATCAATCAGTGTTGCATCCTACAGATCAAAGATCAGGGTTATCGGGTGAAACAACCCTCTCAGCTTTCCGAATCATCCGTTGATTCATCCATTTCTAATCCTTTATGAGAGGACTTCAATTCTTTCCATAAGTCTTTAATTTTGTGATAGGCTTCTTGAGAACTGATTTTACCACCGGTTTCTAAATTACAGATATAGCTGACTTTCTGCGCAAACTCTTGTAAATTTGCGTTAAAGACAATGTTTTTGGGATAGGCTTTCCCTCGATAGGGATGATGGGGGTAAAGAAATTCATCTTTACTCGGGTTAGATTCTGGCATACTATTAACGATTCCTCAAATAATTAACGGTTTACCTTTAACGATAAACTACATTTCCCCAATGGAAAAACTATACGAAGGAAAAGCAAAAATCATCTATCCCACAGATGACCCACAAATTTTATTAACGCACTTCAAAGATGATGCAACGGCGTTTAATGCCCAGAAACAAGGGACGATCGCGCAAAAAGGCCAAATCAATTGTCGCATTAGTGCCGCCTTATTTACCCTCCTTGAACAGCACGGAATTGCTACTCACTATATTGATCAAATTGCGCCAAACCAAATGCGGGTCACAGCTGTGACTATTTTGCCTTTAGAAGTTGTTGTGCGTAACATTGCTGCCGGAAGTTTATGCCGACAGACGGGACTGGAAGAAGGAACAATTTTACCCTTTCCCTTAGTCGAATTTTATTACAAAAAAGACGAGTTAGGCGACCCATTATTGACGCGCGATCGCGTTTTAATCTTGAACCTTGCGAGTCTCAATCAATTGGAACAGTTGCAAAGCAAAGCCCTCGCGATTAATACTCACCTGAAAACTTTTTTTGGCAATTGTCAGATTACCCTAGTGGACTTCAAATTAGAATTTGGTTTGGATGCTGATCAAAACTTACTTCTCGCTGATGAAATTAGTCCGGATACCTGCCGGCTTTGGGATCAAGCTCAAACCGATGATCCCGAAGCCCGGGTTATGGATAAAGATCGCTTTCGGAAAGATTTAGGCAGTGTCGAAACCGCTTATCAGGAGGTGCAAAAGCGAATATTGTCACAAATTCAATTGACAAATAGCGAATAAAAAATAACTAATATTGCAAGTAGTCAATAACAAATTTGGTGTGTGGACGTGTTAAAAAATTTCAAAATCTCTCGCCTCTGCCCTGTCCTGGCAACAGCTTTTGTTTTCTCTATCATTTATTCACAAGAAGCGGTTGTTGCTCAAACGGCTACGGAAGCAGAATCGGAAACCCTAGAGCCAGAAGATAATGTAGACCCTTCTCTAGAAACCCCAACTTCCCCGGCTGAAACGCCGATCACGGAACCGGAGGACTTTGCCCCGGAAGCGGCTGAGCCCTCTCTAGAAACCCCAACTTCCCCAGAAGAAGCTCCTGTGACCGAACCGGAAGATTTCACGCCGGAAGATGTAGACCCGTCTCTAGAAACCCCAACTTCCCCAGAAGAAGCCCCTGTGACCGAACCGGAAGATTTCACGCCGGAAGATGTAGACCCGTCTCTGGAAACCCCAACTTCCCCAGAAGAAGCCCCTGTGACCGAACCAGAGGATTTCCTGCCGGAAGAGGCTGAGCCCTCTCCTGAGACTCCTTCTTCTCAACAAGAAGAACCGCAAGTCCTGATTGTGGAAGTCGACGTGGAAGGCGTAGAAGGACGCCTGGAAGATATCATCTTTGAAACCACTAATGTGCAACCGGGACGCTTGACCACGCGATCGCAGCTACAAGAAGATGTCAATGCCCTTTTTGCAACCGGTTTCTTCCGCAATGTGAGAGTTGTTCCTGAAGACACTCCTTTGGGCGTGAGGATCACATTTGTTGTTGAACCCAATCCGGTTTTACAAGAGGTACAAGTAAATACTGTTCCCGAAGATACAGAAACGCGCGTTCTACCAGAGTCAATTGTTAATGACATTTTCAGTGAACAGTACGGAGAGATTCTCAACCTGCAAGAACTCCAACGAAATATTGAAGAACTCAATCAGTGGTATCAAGACAACGGTTATGATTTAGCACAAGTGGTCGGTTCTCCAGAAATTTCTCCAGATGGTGTGGTCACCTTAAATGTTGCGGAAGGGGTTATTGAAGAAATTCAGGTCAAAACTTTTGATGAAGAAGGAAATGAAATTGAAGGACGAACTCGCGATTTTATTGTCACCCGGGAAGTAGAATTATCCCAAGGAGATGTATTTAAACGGGAAACGGCTCGCGCTGACTTAGAACGCATTTTTGGCTTAGGCATTTTTGAGGATGCTAGACTCTCCTTTACGCCTGGTGATGATCCCCGGAAAGTGGTTTTGAATTTTGAAGTTGTGGAAGGAAATACCGGTTCTGTTGGCTTTGGTGCAGGGATCAGTTCTGACAGTGGTCTGTTTGGAACCGTGAGCTACCAAGAACAAAATTTAGGCGGAAATAATCAAAAGTTATCGGCCGAAGTGCAAGCCGGTGAACGAACACTCCTGTTTAATACTCGTTTTGTTGATCCTTGGATTGCAGGTGATCCCAATCGCACATCCTACGCTGTTGATTTGTTCCGTCGCCGTTCTCGTTCTGTAATTTTTGACGGCGGAGAAATTGAGGTTGATTTACCCAATGGGGATAATCCCCGAGTTGTCAGAACAGGAGGCGGGGTAACGTTTAGCCGTCCCCTTGCCCCCGATGTATTTACTCGTCCAGATTGGACCCTGTCTGCAGGCTTGGAATACAATCGCGTCCAAATTAAAGATGCTGATGGCGAAATTTCTCCAGAGGACGAGTTAGGCAATCAACTTGCCTTTGATGAAAGTGGGGAAGATGACCTCTTTTTGCTGGAATTCGATGCCGTGCGCGATCGCCGCAACAATCCGCGTCAACCCACTGATGGCTCTGTCTTACGCTTCGGGGTCGATCAATCTGTTCCCTTGGGTTCGGGCAATATTCTGTTTAATCGGCTGCGAGGCAGTTATAGTTATTTTATTCCCGTAGACCTAACCAACTTTTCAGAAGAGGGGGGAGAAACGCTTGCCTTTAATGTGCAAGGAGGAACTGTCTTTGGCGACTTACCGCCTTATGAAGCCTTCTCTCTCGGGGGGACGAATTCGGTGCGAGGCTATGACTTTGGAGATGTTGGTGCTGGACGCAGTTTCGTGCAAGCGACAGCCGAATACCGTTTTCCCATTTTTGCGATTGTTGGCGGTGCACTCTTTGTTGATGTGGGATCGGATTTAGGAACCGGCGATGATGTCCCTGGAGAACCGGCAGAAGTGCGCGATAAACCGGGAAGCGGCTTTGGTTACGGTCTTGGGGTTCGGGTGCAATCGCCATTAGGACCGATTCGGATTGATTTTGGACTCAATGATGAGGGAGACAGTCGGATTCATTTTGGTGTCGGGGAACGCTTTTAGGTCAGTCACCAGTGACCAATGACGAATGACCAATAACCAATAACCAATGACAAACCAACACACGATCGCGCAATCTTTGATGCTGACAGGGGTGGGGCTACACTCAGGGCAAACTGTTACGGTAACGGTGCAACCGGCAGCGGCAGATGAAGGGCGCTATTTTGTCCGCACTGATTTAGCAGAACAACCGATCATTCCAGCAACTGTGAGGGCGGTTAGTCAAACCCAAATGTCAACGGAATTAGCCCAGGGGGAAGCGAGAGTACGCACAGTGGAACACTTATTATCGGCACTAATGGGTCAGGGGATTGATAATGCCAAAATTGAAGTAGATGGTCCCGAATTGCCTTTACTCGATGGTTCAGCACAGGAGTGGGTCGCCGCACTCCAACAAGTTGGGCAAGTGAGTTGTCAAGTGCCTCAAAAATCCGCAATTCAAGTGACTCGTCCGATTTGTGTGCAAGAGGAAGATGCAGTGGTTGCTGCTTTCCCAGCAACCACCATTCGCCTCAGTTATGGCATTGATTTTCCCGTTCCCGCCATTGGTCAGCAATGGTACAGTTGGGAACCCCAGCAAGAAGCCTATCAAAGCGCGATCGCGCCGGCAAGAACGTTTGTCCTAGCTGAGCAAGTAGACGCCTTGCGTCAAGCCGGACTCATTAAAGGAGGCAGTTTAGACAATGCCTTAGTTTGTAATGAAGAGGGTTGGTTAAATCCGCCTTTACGCTTTGCAAATGAACCGGTTCGTCATAAACTGTTAGATTTAGTGGGTGATTTAAGCCTCCTGGGAACGCTTCCCCAAGCCCATATCTTGGCTTATAAAGCCAGTCATCGTTTACATGTTCGTCTGGCAAAACTCATCATCGAACATCATAATGAATAACGCATTGTTTATGCTGGGGAACGGGTGGCGAATAACTGAAATGACCCCCTAACCCCTTAAAATTAACTTAACAAGTGCGTTATTCTGAGGGCGCTAGTTCTGGGTTGCTTCAGCATCTTAATTGTCTCAATCCAGGCTTTCTCAGAAATTAGACGTCCTCCTGGTCGTGCGCCAGGCTGGCGCCGAAACCATATTCATCCGTAAATCTAGATTTTTGTAAACACGACTTATGTCTTCAGTAACTTCCGAACCCACTCATCTCACCCCTACCTCTGATAACGCTTCCGCTTCTGCCTCAGAAGGAGACAAAACTGTTTATACGGTCGAGGAAATTCAAAAGCTCCTTCCTCACCGCTATCCCTTTGCACTGGTTGACCGCATTATTGATTATGTCCCCGGTGAAAGTGCGGTGGGACTAAAAAATGTGACGTTCAACGAACCTCATTTTCAAGGACATATTCCGAATCGTCCCATTATGCCTGGTGTTTTAATCGTCGAAGCCATGGCACAAGTGGGGGGAGTCGTCTTGACTCAACTTCCCAGTGTCGAAGGCAGTTTTTTCGCGTTTGCCGGGATTGATAAAATTCGCTTCCGTCGTCCCGTTGTCCCTGGCGACCAATTAATTATGAGTGTTGAGTTATTATCTTTCAAGCGAGGCTTTGGCAAAATGCAAGGACGCGCTACGGTTGATAACCAAGTGGCTGCCGAAGGAGTTATGCTGTTTTCCTTGTTCGAGTAAGGAGAGGTTTTGTGGGTACATCATTAATTCATCCCACTGCTGTGATTTCTGATCGAGCTGAGATCGCCCCAAATGTTAAAATTGGGGCTTATGCAGTCATTGGAGACAACGTAACAATTGGTTCTCAGACTACCATTGGTTCTCATGTCGTGATTGAAGGACCTACAGAAATTGGAGCCAATAATCGTATTTTTCCTGGGGCGATCATTGGCTTAGAACCCCAAGATTTGAAATATCAAGGGGCAAAGAGTGGGGTCAAAATTGGCAACAATAATCTCATCCGCGAGTACGTCACCATTAACCGGGCGACTGATGAAGGAGAAATTACAGAAGTTGGCAATCATACTTTACTCATGGCTTGTGTTCATGTGGCTCATAATTGTGTCATCGGGGATGAAGTTATCATTGCCAATAATGTTGCCCTTGCCGGTCATGTCCATATCGAGGAAAAAGCAACCATTGGTGGGGTATTAGGGATCCATCAATTTGTTCACATCGGTAAATTGGCAATGATAGGAGGAATGAGTCGGATTGATCGGGATGTTCCCCCCTATACCTTAGTTGCAGGCAATCCGGCCCGGGTACGCTCCCTGAATTTGATTGGTCTGAAACGACGCGGTTACAGTGGCGAAGACATTGCCCAACTCAAAAAAGCGTTTCGTCTGTTATATCGTTCCAGTTATCGCTTAGAAGAAGCGTTAGTGCAACTCGAATGTCTCTCTGATTCAGAAGCTCTACAACATTTATATCACTTTGTCAAAGCGTCTCGAAGTAGTAACCGTCGCGGGTTAACGCCTCAAGGAGGATAGGGCAAACGGTTATGCCAAAGGTATTCATTAGCACGGGAGAAGTCTCTGGTGATTTACAAGGGGCGTTGTTAGTGGAAGCCCTCTATCGTCAAGCCAAGACCAAGCAATTGCCATTAGAGGTAGTTGCCTTAGGAGGAGAACGCATGGCAAGCGCCGGGGCAACTTTATTGGGGAATACAACCAATATTGGCTCAGTGGGGATTTTAGAATCACTGCCGTTTGTGCTGCCAACTCTTAAGGTACAGCGACGCGCCAAGCAGGTGTTGCGAGAATCGCCGCCAGATGTCTTGGTATTAATTGATTATATGGGTCCTAATCTTGCCATTGGCAATTATGTGCGGAAATATCTTCCCCAATTGCCGATTGTTTATTATATTGCCCCGCAAGCCTGGGTTTGGTCCCCCTTTCCTCAGGATGCAGCCGCAATTGCCAACGTCAGCGATCACTTACTGGCTGTTTTTCAAGAAGAAGCTCGATTTTTTGCAGCAAAAGGAGTAAAGGTTACTTGGGTGGGACATCCGTTGTTAGATCGAATGGTAAATGCCCCAACTCGGTCTCAAGCGCGACAAAAACTCAATTTTGGACAAGAAGAAATCCTGGTTACTCTCATTCCGGCGTCCCGCCAGCAGGAAATTCAGTATTTGTTACCGGTGATTTTAGAAGCAGCTGTGTTAGTACAGGAAAAATTACCCCATGTCAAGTTTTTATTACCGCTTTCTAATCCCGAATTTTTGAGTGCGATCCAAGCAGCACTTGCACGCTATCAGCTTTCAGTGCAAGTGATTGTAGAAGATACCCTCAGCGCGATCGCAGCAGCGGATTTAGCCATTGCCAAGTCTGGAACCGTCAATTTAGAACTGGCGCTACTCAATGTCCCCCAAGTCGTGTTGTATCGCGTTAATCCGGTGACTATTTGGTTAGGACGGCATTTCTTAAACTTTTCCGTAC
>CAZAYV010000020.1:0-34893 GCA_964489465.1 uncultured Dactylococcopsis sp.
ACAAACCGCCTGGCATTTCGTTAACGTTAAATATGATCCGAAACAGGAAAAGCGGGAAGTCTTCCGCTGCCGCAACGCTTCGGCTGCTGTTAAGCGGGTATAGGCAATCGAGCTAGTAAAGCTGGGGTCTTGCTGAGCATGGGCTTCGGCTAATTGTTTGAGAACTTCGGCAGCCTCTGGTTGCTGCTCTTCCCAGCGCTTATTGGGCTCCTTGGCAAATCATGCCGGTCCGTTTCTCCGCTAATCCGACAGTGACGCTATTGCGATTCCACCCAAACCAGCTTTCTGCCAGTCGAGCGCTGCCGTTGCAATACTTCAATGTCATTTCGGCTTGAAAGGCTCGACGTTTGGAACCCCTCATTTGACGAGCAGCTAGCCGGAGATCTTCAATTCGAGACGGATCCAATGTGTCAGTGGGAGAAACGACAGGATTCAAAACATAAACTCCTTAGCTGTAAAAGAGACCCGCTTCCAGCCGATCAATTCGGTATTTTATTTCTCAGAAATCACCTTAGCAGAAAAGGTTTTACAATAAATAGACTAAACCAAATAGAATCACCCACACTACATCAACAAAGTGCCAATAGAGTTCTGAAGCTTCCACACCAAAATGTTCTTCACTGGTATAGTGATTTTGACGCGTGGATCGCTGCAAGACAAATAAAATCAGCAATAAACCAACGGTGACGTGTAAGCCGTGAAACCCAGTGAGAACAAAAAAGCAGCTAGTAAACAGATTGGTGGTTAAACCAAATTCGAGATGGCTGTACTCATAAAGTTGCCCTGCAAGGAAAATTGCACCCATTGCTGCGGTTAAGCCAAACCAAAACTGTAACCCAGAAACATCGTTTTTCTTGATCGCACTTTGTCCCCGGTGCATCACAAAACTACTCGAAATCAGAATAATCGAGTTGACTCCGGGAAGAAGCATTTCTAATTCTGGGGTTCCAGCAGGGGGCCATTCTGGAATTACTGAAGAATAAATCAGGTAAGCCCCAAATAGCCCGAGAAAGATCATACTCTCTGCTACAAGAAACAGGACAACACCAAACATCCGATGATCGGGATGTTCCTCATGGGCAGTGCTTTGACTTTCTGCATCGTTAAGATCTTGCGACTGATTAACCGTTGAACTTTGCATAAATTTTTTGACCTTATGATTGAATTGGTTACAACAAGATTGGATCATGCAGAGACATTCCATAGAACATCTCTACATTGATCGTTTCTTCTCAAATGACAAAGGACTGATGACAAACCATTAACTCATGTCGGCTTTCACTTCCGACAATAATTCTTCTACCGACTGATCGTCTTCTTCTGATATATCAATGCCATAATCATAGGGACCTGACCATAAAACCGGTTCTTCCTCAAAGTTTTCAATCAGTGGCGGCGAAGTGGTTTGCCATTCTAAGGTTAAAGCCTTCCAAGGATTTGCCCCAGCTTCTTTTCCTTTGAATACTGACCAAATTAAGTTTGCCAAGAAAGGAAAGGTGGAAACAGCGAGGAGATATGACCCTGCCGTACAAACCATATTCAACAGTTGGTACTCGGGATCATAAATAGCAATGCGTCGGTTCATGCCTTGTAAGCCAAGTTGGTGCATGGGGAGGAAGGTGAGGTTCAAACCAATAAAGGTGAGTCCAAAATGGATTTTGCCCCAAGTCTCGTTGAGATATTTCCCGGTCATTTTGGGGAACCAGTGATACACGGCTGAGAACAGCCCAAGCACACTGCCGCCAAAGAGAACATAGTGTAAGTGGGCAACAATGAAATAGGTGTCGTGGACGTGGATATCAAAGGGTACTGAGGCTATCATGACACCACTTAATCCCCCAATTAGGAAGGAAGAAACAAAGCCCATGCCAAACAACATCGCACTGTTGAGACGAATTTTTCCGCCCCAAATCGTAGCGCACCAGCCAAAGACTTTAATGCCGGTGGGAACCGCGATAATCATGGTTGTTGCCATAAAGAACATCCGTAACCAACCGGGTGTTCCACTGCTAAACATATGGTGTGCCCAGACAATTAAACCGAGGAAGCTAATAGCAAGACTGGAGAACGCGATCGCGCGATAGCCGAAAATTGGTTTGCGGGAATGAACCGGCAAAACTTCTGAAATTACCCCAAAAAAGGGCAAAATCATAATATAAACTGCCGGGTGCGAGTAAAACCAGAACATGTGCTGATACACAATTGGATCACCCCCACCCGTGGGATTAAAGAAGCTAGTGCCAACAATCAAATCAAATGATAGGAGAATCAGTGCTGCGGCTAATACCGGGGTACTCACCAAAATCATTGCCCCCGTTGCCAACATGGACCAACAAAAGAGCGGCAAATCAAAAAAGCCCATCTCTGGCATCCGCATTTTGAGGATAGTTGCCAAGAAGTTGATCGCCCCCAAAATCGAAGAGGTTCCCAAGATCAAAATACTGAGAATCCAGATTTCCTCTCCTGCTTTCCCCGTCATTAAACTCAGAGGTGGATAAGATGTCCAGCCCGCTTGCGGTGCCCCCACAAAGAAACTTGCCATGAGTAACAAGCCTCCCGGGGGAATCATCCAAAACGCCACCGCATTCAAGCGCGGAAATGCCATATCTTTTGCCCCGATCATCAAAGGGATTAAATAATTGGCAAATCCTGCCCCGGCAGGTACAATCCAGAGAAAAATCATGACCGTGCCATGAACGGTAAAGAGTTGATTATACACTTCTGGACTGACAAAATCTGATTCTGGTGTTGCTAACTCTGTGCGTACAGCAGCAGCGAGTGCGCCACCAATCAGGTAAAAGATAAAAGAGGTGACAAGATATTGAATTCCAATCACCTTATGGTCCGTATTAAACGTAAAGTAATCGGTCCAAGTTCGTTTTTCCTCAAGATGTTCGCTTTGAGGATTTGCTACTGGCGTTGTCATAAAATTAGCGTCTCTCTTCAATGAATTAATGCGTGTGGTGGGCAGGCAATGCCTCTAGTGTTTCCTCATTCACCCCAATTTTTTCCGCGTAAGGGGCAAGTAGTGGATCGACGGTACCGACTGCAACTGTATCGTCTAGCGGTTGACTTTGAGCCACTTGTTGTTCTTGAATCCAAGCTTGATACTCTTCTCGACTTTCAATAATTAACTGGGTTTTCATTGCGCCATGATAAGGACCACACAGTTCTGCGCAAATAATGGGATATTCACCGGTCCGTTCAGGAGTAAAACTAATTTTAGTTTCCCGACCGGGAATTGCATCTTGTTTCAGACGAAGTTGGGGCACCCAAAAGGCATGAATAACATCCCCTGCTTCAATTTTGAGTTTAACGGGTTGCCCGACTGGAACATGCAATTCTCCAGAGACAATGCCGCTATCAGGGTAAGTAAACAAAAAGGCATACTGAATTGCATTCACATCTACCGATAAGGGCGTCAGATTTTTGGCTTTATTACCGGGGGATTCGCCTAAACCAAGGGCAAGGTAGTTGGATGCTGAGGCAATTAATCCTTGTAACCCCTGGCTAGAGGAGTTATCTTCAGCAACTTGTTGGGGACCGGGATCTCTAGAAGCTTCAGGATTGAGCCCTCCCATGGAATTATAGACTTCAAAACTGTAAATCGAAATAATCAAGACAATGACAGTAGGAATCGCTGTCCAGACAATTTCTAAGGAGACATTCCCTTCTGTCGGTGGACCATCGCTGTCATCGCCAGGCTTTTGTCGAAAGCGAATTACTGAATAAATCAATACACCTTCGATCAGTAAAAATAAAGCAGTGGCAACGGTCATCATCAATTGAAAAATCCCATCGACCGCTTCCGCTTCCGGAGAAGCAGCAACGGGAAGTAAACCATGATTTTGACCATACCAAAGGCTAATAATGGCGATTAAGATGGCAATTGAGGCAATTTTAATTTTGTTAGCAGTAGTCACGGTTTTTTTACGCTGATTTGCTTAATCGTTTGTAAGTTTCAGTTAATTTCATAATCGTTTTTCTGGGAATTGTTGCTGATCCAGAAACGCTATAGCCAATTTATATTATCCTTTCGATGCTCATCCCTAACCTACGGTAAAACAAACCATTAGAAAATTCAGGTGAATTGGTCAATTTTCAACTTTTCTTTGTCTTTTCTTTGGGATCGCAACAAATCTAAACAACAAATCGGCAGGAAATGTAAAGAAATATCAAAGGAAGCTTTCTCTAATCTGAAGAAGATCTAAAACAATGGCAATAAGCGACTGAGATGAGTAGAGTAGTGACTAAAGTGAGTCAATTACTGTTTAGCAAGTGCTAAGTTAATTGAGGAGCTATTACTTAGCAACTAATAAAGTTTTTTTTATAATCTTTAGCGGTTATGACAGAATCAGCGATTTACCCAAAAGTTAATTCTTCTTCAGCCAAAGTTTCAGCTCAGCAACGGGTCAGACGGTTGATTTGGAAAATTGCTGGGGCAACCTTTATTTTAATGGCCATCGGGAGTGCCACTCGCGTCATGGATGCGGGTTTGGCTTGTCCAGATTGGCCGCTATGCTATGGTCAGGTGGTGCCCTCACAACAAATGAATTTACAAGTTTTTTTGGAATGGTTTCATCGTCTTGATGCTGCCCTGATTGGGCTGACAACAATGGTGTTGGTTGGTTTATCGATTTGGTTTCGCCGAGAATTACCCCGTTGGCTACCTTGGGCATCTCTATTGGCATTAGTTCTAGTGATTGTTCAAGGATTACTGGGTGGGCTGACGGTGACTGAGTTATTGCGCTTTGATATTGTCACCGCCCATTTAGGAACCGCTTTGCTATTTTTCTGTTTGTTGATTGGCATGGGAAGCGCTTTGCTGCCTTATCAAGGGACAACGACGGCGAAGAAACTTCCTTGGTTCGGTGGTGTCGCCGTTGGCTTGGTCTATTTACAAAGTTTGCTGGGGGGATTAATTGCTTCCCGCTGGGCAGTCCATCAATGTTATACCGGCTTTGAACTGTGTTCAGTGATGAATACCCATCTTGTTGGTGTGCTTCCGGCAAGTTTAGCAACAGTGGCAGTGGTGATTTTTTCCTGGCGAACGCCAGCCCTCCATCCGATGCTACGGCAATTAGCAAATCTTTCTGGTATATTTTTGCTGCTTCAAATTTTAGTGGGGTTTGCCACCTTTCATCTCCATTTACAAGTGGAACCTCTCACCGTAACGCATCAAGCGGTGGGTGCAGCCTTATTAGGGGGATTAGTTGCTTATACTGTATTAGCCGTGCGTGATTGCGCCCCTCCCTCCTCAGCAGTCTAACCACCCCTTTGCTTATTACTCTCAATTGTTCAATTTTCAAGGAATAAACATGACAGGGACTAGTCTTTCTCCCCGTAACGAAACGTTTTTACAAGTGATTCAGAGTTATTATCAACTCACCAAACCGCGTATTATTCCCCTATTACTGATTACAACTGCAGCCGCGATGTGGTTAGCGGGAAAAGGACAAGTTGACCCTTTCAATGTCTTCATTACTCTCGTTGGTGGAACCTTAGCAGCCGCTTCTGCCCAAACGCTCAACTGCATCTACGATAAAGATATTGATTACGAGATGCAGCGCACTCGGAAACGCCCTATTCCCTCGGGACGAGTACAACCCCAACACGCTTTGTTATTTGCCATTGCTTTAGCGATCCTTTCCTTTAGCCTCATGGCTTGGTATGTCAATGTGCTGAGTGCGTTACTTGCCCTTTCTGGTATTTTCGTTTATATGCTGGTTTATACCCACTGGTTGAAACGTCACAGCACCCAGAATATTGTTATTGGCGGTGCGGCTGGGGCAATTCCAGCGCTAGTCGGCTGGGCTGCGGTGACTGGTGAGTTAAGTTGGACGGCTTGGTTTTTATTCGCCATTGTCTTTTTCTGGACACCCCCTCATTTTTGGGCGTTAGCAATGATGATCTGTGATGATTATGCAGAAGTCAATGTCCCCATGTTACCAGTGGTGAAAGGGGCAAAAAATACCGCCCAACAAGTGTTTGCTTACACACTGTTTGTTGTTCCTTTAACGTTTGGTTTGATTTATCCCCTGGGTGAGTCAGGGAGCATTTATGGCATTTTTGCAGCGGTTCTCGGGGTAACATTTATTGTCAAAACTTGGGAGTTGTGGAAAACTCCAGAGGATAAAATGAAAGCGCGATCGGTGTTTAAGTATTCGATTCTCTACATGATGCTGTTATGTACCGGAATTGTTATCGATAGTTTACCCTTGACCCACAACATGGTCAGTTTAGTAACTGATACGATTGCTCAATTCTAAATTACAATTAACCCCCATTCGCTCTAGTTTGGGGAGTTTTTTTGTGATTAACCACAGAGTTACAGAGGAACACAGAGAGTTTGTTAATACTAGAAGCACTGAGAATTTTGACCTGTGGAACGCGGGACAAAGCCTATCGCCAAACTGTAAGACGAGGTAATCGAGGACATAAGAAATCGACTACTTTGCCAGTTTCTGGGTAGGAAGCCCGCGCTCTGTGCGTAGCACGAGCGTCGGGTAGTTCACAAATGTAATTGGATTCAAAAAAAGATGCTTTTATTGCAGCTGTTTTTTGGCTTGTTGCCATAACGTTTCTAACTCATCTAACGAATACTCACTTAACGAACCTTCGGCTAAATCTTCCATCACGCTTAACTGTTGCACAAACCGCTGATTAGTGCCATGTAATGCTTCTGAAGGGTCAAAACCATACCAACGGGCAATATTGACCAGGGTAAATAATAAATCGCCCAATTCTGACTCTTGATGTTTAAAGTTATCCGCTTTTAGGGCTTCTTTAAACTCAGATAGTTCTTCTTCAAATTTCTCCCAAATGCCTTCTGCACTGTTCCATTCAAACCCAAATTTTGCGGCTTTAGTTGAAATTTTCATACTGGCAAAAAGCGGAGGTAAGGTTTCCGTATATTTCTGAAATTTATGACTGAGTTTCTCTACTTGTTGGGAATGATATCCTTTTTCTTCTGCCTTAATGGCTTCCCAATTTTTTCGCACTTCTGCCACATCTTCAACTTCCACATTGCCAAAGACATGAGGATGACGGCGGATGAGTTTATCAGTAATGCCTTGGGCCACTTCTTCTAAAGTGAAATGTCCATTTTCAGAAGCAATTTGGGCTTGTAAAACGACTTGTAGTAAGAAATCTCCTAATTCTTCAACAATTTCTTCTTGATTTTCACTGCGGATGGCAGCCGCGACTTCATAGGCTTCTTCAATAATATAGGGAATTAAGGTTTGTTGGGTTTGGGCTAGATCCCACGGACATCCCTCTTGCGGCGATCGCAGCTTGGCAACCACATCTATTAAATCATTGAGAGCATTTAAAATTGATTCTTTGACAACTGTTTCAATTGGGTTCATAGTTGATTCGTCATTAGTCATTGGTTATTAGTCATTAGTCATTCTTAATTCTTAATTTTGCTATCCCATATCCAAGGGATCGACATCAATATTTAAACTAATTCCTTTCGGACAGAAACGATACAAACTCATTAAATCAGGGAGATCATTTTCAGTCGTTTCAGGGGGAAACTTTAACAAGATTTGCCAGCGATAACGACGGGCAATTCGCATCACACTCGCGGGTGCGGGACCTAAAATTTCATAATCATTTTCTCCAGCCATTTCCCGACAAACATCGGCTAATAGGGTTGCCGTTTGTTGCACTTCTAATGCGTCTAAACCACTTAAATTGAGTAAAATTAATTTGCCATAAGGGGGATAATTATAGGCATAGCGATTCTCTAATTCCGCTTGGGCAAATCGCAGATAATCGTGAGTCCGTAACGCTTCAATTACTGAGTGGTCTGGGGAATACGTTTGAATGATCACTTGTCCGGGTTCATTTCCTCTTCCGGCGCGTCCGGCAACTTGGGCGAGGGTTTGAAATGCTCGTTCCGCTGCCATATAATCAGAACGGTGCAGCACCCCATCGGCAGAGACAACCGCAACGAGGGTCACTTGTTCAATATCCAGCCCTTTGGTCAACATTTGTGTTCCCACTAACAAATCCGCTTCTTGATTGGTAAATTGCTGGAGGAGAGAACGATGGGCGCCTTTAGTCCGAGTGGTGTCGCTATCAAAGCGGAGGGCGCGCAGTTCCGGGAATTCTTGTTCTAGGGCTTGTTTAACACGCTGGGTACCGGTGCCAAAATGTTTCAGGTAAGGAGAATTGCAAGCCGGACATTGTGGGGGCTGCAGTTGAGTATGGTTACAGTAGTGACAGCGTAGGGTTTGCGTTCCTCCTTCATGGGTGTAGTGATAAGATAGCGAGACATCACAGTGAGGACATTCAATCACATAACCACAACTGCGACAGGAAACAAAGGTGCTATGTCCGCGACGGGGAATGAACAAAATCCCTTGTTTCCCTTCTGTTTTTAGATTACGGAGTGCCCTTTGTAACGGTTCACTAAAAATGGAACGATTCCCCTGTTGCAGTTCTTTGCGCATATCGACCACGGAAATAGGGGGAAGGGGACGAGAATAGATCCGTTCAGGAAGAGAAAGATAACGGTGTTGCGAAGCGGGTTCATTTTGGGTTTTCCAGGTTTCCAGGGAAGGAGTGGCTGATCCCAGAATTAAAGGACAGTTCTCGAGTTGGGCGCGCCATTTGGCAACGGTACGGGCATGATAAGTGGGGAGACGTTGGGTTTGTTTGAAGCTACTGTCGTGTTCTTCATCAAGGATAATCAGTCCCAAATGGGGAAGCGGTGAAAAAATCGCCGATCGCGTTCCAATGACCACTTGCGGTTCGCCACTCAGCATTTGTCGCCACGTATCATATCGTTCCCCGGTGGAAAGTCCGCTGTGATAGATGCACACTTGCGATCCGAATCTTGCCCGCGCGCGATCGCACAGTTGGGGCGTTAGTCCAATTTCCGGGACGAGAATCAACGCGGAATAACCCGCTTGTAATAAGGGCGCGATCGCCTGCAAATACACTTCTGTTTTCCCGGAACCCGTAACACCATGTAAGAGAACTTGGGTAAATTCGGTTAACTCGGTAATCGTGTTGAGGGCGTACTGTTGCGCTGCATTTAATGCCTTGGCTTGATCCGCTACTTGGTCGGGCGTTTGGGCAAAGCGGAGGCGTTCTTGTTCTTGTATTACCACACAGCCTTTTTTTTCTAGTGCAGAAACAGTGCTGGAAGTCGTATTACATAAACGCAAGAGTTCTGTTAACCATAACTCACCTCCTTGACGACGTAAAATTTCTAACACTTCTCGCTGACGGGGAGTTAATTCAGGAGATTCTCCCACGAATAACACGGCTTTCTGTCGTTTCGGACGAGAGGGTTGCGGGTGTTGCAAATAACTTTCGACCCAACCCCGTCGCATTAATTCATTAATCCCGCGCTGCGCCCCTTTCAGCTGTTTTCGCAGATAAGTAGCACTATAGTCTCCTGCTTTTTGGGCTTGTAGTAATTTGAGAACTTGTAGCGCGATCGATGAGCAAAAATTTTCCACCCCTTCTGGAATTGCCTCTTGGCGTAGAGCAATTCGCAGTTGCGACTTTCCTAACAACCCTGGCGGTAAAGCAGTACGAATTACCGAAAGCAGAGATGTGCAGTAGTAAGTCGCGACTTGTTCTAACAATTCCCAATAGCGCGGTGGAAACAAGCTTTCGCTGACAACTGTTTCTACGTCCCGAATTTGCTTTTCTGCCAAATTAGCCGGAAGAGAAGCTAGGAAACGAATCACAATTCCCCCTACAGTCTGACTTTGCAGAGGAACGTTAACAATATCTCCCGGTTGAATTGCCAAATCAGGGGGGAGGCGATAGGTAAGTAGTCCTTCAATATCTGGACAATCGACCAAGACTTCTACCCATTGCGGTGATAAAGGTTGAGAATTGTAGCTGGCTTTTGTCGCGCTGACAGTAGGGGCAACAGGGGACTGTAACATTGATTTATGCTAGCGTGAGACTAACCCTAGAATTATAGCGTTAGCCTTCACTCGCTTCTACTCAATTTCTCATTCTTCAACTTCCCATTATGTTCTCAACCGAAGCAAACGCACTTAGTTTTGAAGATTATTTAGCGTACGATGATGGCACTGATCACTGTTATGAATTAGTGGCTGGGAAGTTACAGTTAATGAATCCCCCAACTGTTCTGCATTTGTTAATAAGTAAGTTTTTAGAGCAAGTTTTTGAAGATCATTTCAATGAACACGACTTACCTTTCATCTGTTTACAAGGGATCGGGATTAGAACCGGATGGAAAACCTCTCGCATTCCTGATCTCGTAGTGTTTGACAAATCTCTTCTGACTCCTTTCGTTAATCAATCTGCGGTTTTAACTATTCCGCCAACCTTAGTGGTTGAAATTGTTAGTCCAGAATCAATTAAGCGCGACTACCGTTACAAGCGATCTGAATACGCAGCCCTCGGCATTGCTGAATATTGGATTATTGATCCGATTCAGCAACAAGTAACCCTCTTATCATGGCAAGAAGGATTATACGAAGAGACGATTTTAAGTGGACAAGACAGGATTGAGTCTCAACAGTTTCCTCAACTTAGGTTAACGCCTGAGGGAATTTTGAATCAAAAACTTTAAGGGGTGACTTGGCTTCTTCCCCTATCGTATTGCTCGATACGCACATCTGGATTTGTTATCTTTTGGGGGATGAGCGATTGCAACAGACATTGCGAGGCGTGATCACCAAAATTAATCAAATGTTACGGGCTGACATGAATCAATATTGGCGACAATGCGCGATCGCGTACTCAATCAATAAGATGCCTTGCTGCTGTTCATTTTTAACCAGCCAAACACCTGATTGACAGTCAGCGTTAATTCTAAATCTTGCAAAACAGGAAGAGCGCGATCGCCCTGATACAGCGCCGGCTGTTGCTGGGGAAATAACACTAAAATGCTGACATCATCGGGATCGATAAACCAACCAAGATCGCTGCCATGCTCTAAACAGTAGAGAATATTTCCTAACACTCGATTCGTTCGCTGTTCAGGAGAAAGAATTTCAATTGTCCAATCAGGGGGTAATTTAAAATGATCGGGAACATTCCCCTCTGCTGTAAAAGGGATACGCTGCCACCGAAACACCGACACATCAGGGACAATGGATCGCTGTCCAAAGCTGCATCTCAATTCTGGGAAAGCATAAGCAATGTTTGTCTCCTCTGCAACCTCGTTAATGATCGCGCAGAGCTTTCCTTACAGGCGACTGTGTCGTCCCTTTGGCATTGGCTTTTGAATAATTTCCCCATCAATATACTCACTGGCTGGTTTCGTTTCTGGCTGTTGCAGAAATTCTTGCAAGCTCAATGATCGCGCTTCTACCATTTTGGTTAACTGGAAGGTTCATATTTTGAGTTTATATCAAAGGATAGGAAACGGCTAAAAACACAAAAAATCGAACATCCTGACTCAGCTTCCCCCGAGAAAGTAGAAATTCTGGCAGGGCAAATAGTGGTTTGTTCCTTGCAAAAATGAAAAACGCTACAATGATTTAGAACCTTGGTTGGAAAAAGAACCCGTGTGGCGATGCCGATCGCGATTCCCAAAGGATTTAGAATCACGCGAGAACAATTCGATCAACTCGCCGAGATCGAGCAACTTTCAAAAATCGAGTTGACTGAGACTGGAGAACTAATTGTTATGAGTCCCACGGGCGGGGAAGCAGGGGAAAAAACTTTAATTTGTCTATCGATCTGGGAATCTGGAATCGTCAGACAAGATTGGGAAAAGCCTTTGATTCCTCGACAGTATTTGTTCTACCTAATGGGGCGAGAAGAAGTCCTGATGTCAGTTGGATCAAATTAGATCGTTGGAATCATTTAACCTCTCAAGAAAAACAAGGATTTCCACCGATCGCGCCTGATTTTGTCATTGAGTTAGTTAGTGCGAGCGATTTAAAAAGCCAGCGCTATGAAGACTTACAGGCAAAGATGCAAGAATATCTAGAGAATGGGGTGCAGTTAGGTTGGTTAATCGAACCCTTGGCACAAACCCTCGAAATCTATCAATTGGCGCAACCTGTAGAGGTTTTAAATAATCCTCAAACCTTATCAGGGAAAGATGTTTTGCCTGGATTTATTTTAGATTTAAGTGAGATTTTTTGCTAGGGTGCTCCGTGAAAACAAGTATGAGTTCGGGTGGACAGTGCTTTCTTATCGGCAATCAAGTTCTTCCATAGGGTCGATCTTTCAATTTCTATGCTTTTCCGAAGCGGTCGATCGCGCTATAATACAGATTAATTCGGAGTCGTTATGAGTTTAATTAAAAATATGAGCAATCCAACTGTAGAAAACCTGGTGATTATCGGATCGGGACCAGCTGGTTATACCGCAGGACTTTATGCTGCCCGAGCCAATCTTAAACCGGTGATGTTTGAAGGCTTCCAAGCGGGGGGCGTTCCTGGTGGACAGCTAATGACAACCAGCGATGTGGAAAACTATCCCGGATTCCCCGAAGGGATTACTGGCCCCAAATTAATGCAAGATATGAGAGCGCAAGCCGAGCGCTGGGGAACGGAAGTTTATACAGAAGATGTGATTTATGCCGACTTAAAACAACGTCCGTTTACGATTCGATCACAGGAAAGAGAGATTAAAGCTCATAGCGTCATTATTGCAACGGGGGCAAATGCAAAACGCTTACATCTCCCCAACGAAGATAAATTCTGGAATATGGGGATTTCTGCGTGTGCTATCTGTGATGGCGCAAATCCCATGTTTAAAGGTAATCATGTGGTTGTCATCGGTGGTGGTGATTCCGCAGCAGAAGAAGCCGTTTATGTAACCAAATATTGCGACATGGTACATCTGTTAGTGCGTCGTGAAGAAATGCGCGCTAGTAAAACGATGCAAGATCGCGTCCTTAATCACCCGAAAGTGACCGTGCATTGGAATACAGAAGCGGTTGATGTCTATGGAAAAGAAGGCGGTTTCTTAGAAGGGGTGAAGATTATTAATAATCAAACAGGGGAACAAAGTAATTTACCAGCGCGCGGTTTATTTTACGCGATCGGGCACACCCCCAATACCCAGTTATTTCAAGGACAATTAGACTTAGATGATGTAGGCTATATTATTACCAAGCCTGATTCGGTCGAAACCAGTATTGAAGGGGTTTATGCTGCAGGAGATGTGCAGGATCATGAGTTCCGACAAGCAGTCACGGCAGCAGGAACCGGTTGTCAAGCAGCAATGTTAGCCGAACGCTGGTTGTCCGCCAATGAATTAGCAACGGAGTATCATCAAGAAACCAGTGGCGAAACAAGCCAAGAAACTGCCAGTACTCAGGAAGAAGATAAACCGGTTGCTGATACGGCAGAAACGTTTGATATCAATCAAACGCGTCACTATGGCGGTTATGCGCTGCGTAAATTATTTCATGAGAGCGATCGCGTTCTGATTGTCAAATATGTGGGTCCCAACTGTGGACTCTGCGCGACGCTTGCCCCAATTTTAGATGGTGTCATTGATGAATATGAAGACAAAGTGCATTTTGTCGAAATTGATATTGCTGAAGAACCAGATATTGCTGAAAACGCCATGGTTACGGGTACACCAACCGTCCAATTTTTCCGCAACCAAGAAATTATGGATCAACTGCGTGGTGTGAAACAAAAAAGTGAATATCGGCAACGAATTGAAGAGTATCTTCCGGAAAAGGTAAGTGCAAAATAGAAATCATCTCTCATTTAGGTTGGTCCAGTGAGTGAATATCGGTTAAGGGGTCAAGGAGAAGGGTTTTTTAAACTTTCTTTTAGCCTTGACCCTTTTTCCTTGATCCATCAATTAAAAATTGACAAACAACTTCCTCAAGCAAAAACGATTTTCTGGTCCCTTCATTTGATAGCATCAACAATAATACGATTCAAATCCAGTTGATTGAGCCATCAATGACCAAAACAGTACGCTTAACGCAGTCCACCGACGCTTCAGCACTCACTCTCCTTGGTACTCCTGATCCTGGTGAAGCCGGGAGTAATCCAACCCTTGATCTTGCGGTGGGACTGAAATTGAGTACAAGTGAATTTTTACTGGGAGAAGGAAAAGTTCAATATGGTTTTACGGGAGGAACGCTCAAATTAGACCTCAGAGCGGCAGATTTTAGCAATTTTTCCGAAGATATCAAGCATTATCTCCCGATTACCAAATTTCCCACCCCTACTCACCCCACTTGGAAATTTGCCTTACCAGCCGGTTTCAATGTTCTGGAAATTGATGCAGAAGCGATTCCGCTGGGACGCATCACTGCAACCGCTGAAAACTGGTCAGTGGATGTTAGCTTAACCATCGGCAAATCTGAATTGCTCATTACAGAAGTAGAAGGATTATGGCGTCATGATCTGCGCCCCAATAAACAAGCAATTCTCCATCGTAAAATTGCCCTCTTTCTGCTGGAAAACTACCTACCATCTCCCCTAATTTTCCTACAAATGGATTCATCCTTAACTGAGGAAACCAAGTCGCCAGCTTCAACAGACACCTCAGGTTTACTTAACATCATTCAGAATATTATTCATGCGGAAAGCAATGATTTCTTTGAACTCTGCAAAATTGCCGATCTCAATCCGCGCCTCGATTTTGCCGGTGCAAACCTGCGCGGAACAACCCTGAGAGGACTGGATTTAAATGGGGCAAATTGGTCGCGGGTGAATCTACGGGGTGCTGAACTGACCGATGTTGACTTCTCACAAGGCAATTTACAAGGGGCAAAATTGAGCGGTGCTGACTTATCTGGGGCTTATTTGAGTAATGCCAATCTCAAAAATACGGACTTTCATCGGGCGAGTCTTGCACTGGCTAATCTCAGTGGCGCAAATTTACAAGAAGCAAATTTACAGGAAGCTAACTTAAGCCAAACCAACTTTAATGATTGTAATTTAGAAGGGGCAAAATTTGATTAAATCTCTAACCTTCCACTCTGCAAATGATTTAAAGGATCAGCATCATTTGGTTTCCACTGATAGTTACACTTGTCTTTTTGAATTCTTTTTATCCTATGTTCTGCGGTGTTTCAATTAATGATTAAGAAAGATTTCAGTTTGATGAAAAAGGATTAACTGTCTGAGTTTTCAGGTTCTGACTTTGCTAAAACACCATTAAGAAAGATATCAGCAATCCCTTCTGCCATCTCTTTCATCGCGTGAGGCGGTGCATCAGATTCGACAATGGTATCGTTAGAAAACCCAGCAATGGTAAACATTCCTAAAAAGACTTGTGCTACCACGCGTGGGTTCATCCGACGATAAATCCCTCGTTCCATTGCCGTTTCAAAGAAGGCTTCCGTAACATCAGTCATTTTGGAAATCACCTCTGACTGTATGCGTTCCCTCAGTTCTGGGTGAAATTGAGCTTCAAAGAAACAAACCCGTAAGAGTTCCCCATTTTCATGCAGTCGAAACATACGCCGTCTCATCACTTGGGCAACCGCTTTATAGCTTCCCATTTCACTTAACTCAGTGAGGAGATCGGTTAAGATTTCAATCCAGCCTTGAGTAGCAACTTCTACCAAGATTGCCTTTTTGTTCTCAAAATGTCGAAATAGTGTTCCTTCTGCAATTCCAGCTTCTGCTGCTAATTCTTTAGTTGTGGTTGCATCATAGCCGCGGTTCGCAAAGAGACGCTGCGCAGTCTTGAGAACGCGATCGCGCACACTGGCTTCAGAAGGCGATTTTTGAGGATAGGGTGCAGCTTGTGGACGGAACACTTGCATAAGACTTTCATCTGTGGCTTATCATTGATAGGGTAGCTTTGATCCGACAAAAAAGTTGACGATTTTCAACAAAATGTAACAGAAGTTTGCATTTTAGTTAACGGATTGATACGAGTAAATTCTAGAGGAAAATTGTGTTACGACTAATCATTACTATTAGCTGTCTCTTCCTGTTTTGGGGAACTCCGATGATTTCCCCAGCGGAAGCAGAGAATCAGTCATCGCAGATTCAACCTTATCTGGAACGGGTTAAGGACCGTATTACAGAATATGAACTGGATAATGGGATGAAATTTATCATCCTTCCCGAAAAAGAAGCCCCAGTCATTTCCTTTGTCACGTATGCTGATGTCGGTGGGGCGAATGAAGAAGAAGGAAAAACGGGTGCCGCTCACTTTTTAGAACACCTTGCCTTTAAAGGAACGAGCGAAATTGGAACGAAAAACTACCAGAAAGAAAAAGTTTTAATTGAGCGCTTAGATCAAGTGCATCAACAATTGGAAGCTGCCCAAGAAAAGAAGAATCAAGAACAGGTTCAAGAACTACAAACCAAGTTTCAAAAATTGCAATCAGAAGCGGCTGAATATGTTGAGCAAAATGAGTATGGAAAAATTGTTCAAGCTGAAGGGGGTGTGGGCTTAAATGCTGCTACATCTGCTGATTATACCGTTTATTTTTATAGTTTTCCGGCGAATAAACTCGAACTTTGGATGTCTCTTGAATCGGAACGTTTTTTAGATCCGGTATTTCGAGAATTTTATAAAGAACAACAAGTCATTCTCGAAGAAAGACGACTGCGAACTGATAATTCCCCTGTGGGAAAAATGATTGAAGAATTTTTAGGCGCTGCGTTTACAACGCATCCCTACCAACGTCCGGTCATTGGTTACGAAGAAGATATTCGTAATCTCACTCGGGATGATATTCGTAATTTTTTTGAAACTTATTATGTTCCGGAAAAGTTAACAGTTGCGATGGTTGGCGATGTTGATCCAGAAGCAGTCAAAGCATTAGCTGATACTTATTTTGGTCGTTTTTCACCGCAGCCCGAACCCCCACAAGTAACAGCAGTGGAACCGCCGCAAAGTGAAACTCGGGAAGTGAATTTAACCCTTAATTCTCAACCTTGGTATTTTGAAGGGTATCATCGCCCAGCTATTACCGATGATGATCATGTGGTTTATGAAGTGATTTCTCGCTTACTCAGTGATGGCCGAACGTCGCGGTTATATCAATCACTTGTGCAAGACAAACAAGTTGCCTTATCAGCAAGAGGATTAAGTAGTTTTCCCGGAGATAAGTTTCCCAATTTAGTTTTGTTTTATGCCTTAACCGCACCAAATCATACCTTGGAAGAAGTTTCTGCAGCCCTAACTTTAGAAATTGAAAAATTAAAAACAGAGCCCGTTTCTGAAACAGAATTAGAACGTGTGAAAACGCAAATGCAAGCCAGTTTGCTACGCAGTTTAGACTCGAATAAAGGGATGGCACGACGCTTGGCTGAATATGAAGCAAAAACTGGCAGTTGGGAAAATTTATTTACAGAATTAGAAGCAATTAGTGCTGTCACTGCCGATGATATCCAACGGGTAGCACAAACAACATTTACCGAAGATAATCGCACAATTGGGCGAATAATATCAGAGAAATCATAATAGGAAAAATGAAAAGAAATCGATTAAATATGAAGCCAATTCAATGGTTCGGGATGGCAATTTGCGTTGCCTTATTTGTGGTTTTAGGCAATAGCGATTTATTTGCCAAGGCAGCAACAACAGAAGCCAAACATTATACAGAATTGGAGTTTTCTTCTCCCCCAGAAGTGACCCTTCCTGAGTACGAAACGTATCAGTTGGAGAACGGTTTAAAGATTTATTTAATTGAAGATCATGAATTCCCTTTGGTTAGGGGAACGGCATTGTTTCGTACCGGATCGCGCTTTGAACCTGCCGATCAAGTTGGACTGGCTTCCCTAACGGGAACTGTGATGCGCAGTGGGGGAACCCAACAGCATCCAGCGGATGAATTAAACCAAATTTTAGAACAACGAGCGGCTTCAATTGAAACGGGAATCAATACGACTTCTGGCAATGCGAATTTTGATTGTTTAACTCAAGATTTAGATACGGTTTTTAACTTATTTGCAGAAGTGATTAAGACACCTGCCTTTGCCGAAGATAAAGTTGCTTTAGCCAAACAGCAGGCAAAAGGGGAAATTTCTCGCCGGAATGATGACCCGGGTGACATTGCCGATCGCGAGTTTCAAAAGTTAATTTATGGGGAGAGCAGTCCCTATGCCAGAACCAAAGAATACGCCACTTTAGCCAATATTGCACGGCAGGATCTGGTTGATTTTTATGAAAGTTATATCCGCCCTGAGGAAATGTTATTAGGCATTGTCGGCGATTTTGATGCGGATACAATGCGCGATCGCGTGGCGAAAGCCTTTGCAAATTGGCAAGTGTCAACGCCAAAACCCAATTATGAGGTTCCCCCTGCCGAACAAGCGAAAACGGATGGTATTTACTTGATCGACCAACCGCAACTGAGTCAATCTTATGTGGAATTAGGGCACATGGGCGGGACGCTAGATAACCCAGATTATCCGGCTTTAAGAGTCTTAAATGGGTCACTCAATGGCTTTGGCGGCACCTTAATGAATGATGTGCGATCGCGCGAAGGTTTAGCTTATTCGGTTTATGGAGTATGGAGTGCCCGTTACGATTATCCCGGCTATTTTATTGCCGGCGGACAAACCCGTTCTGAGGCGACGGTTCCCTTTATCCAATCCGTAATGGATGAAATTAAAAAAGTGAGAGAAACCCCACTTTCGGATTCCCAACTGCAATACGCCAAAGAATCCATTCTCAACTCCTTCATCTTCAATTTTGAACAGCCTTCCCAAACCCTTTCGCGGTTGATGCGCTATGACTATTATGGCTATCCGGCAGACTTTATTTTCCAATTTCAAGAGGGGGTTAAACAAACCACTAAAGAAGATGTCCAACGGGTAGCCAACACTTACTTACAACCGGAAAAAATGGTGAAGCTAGTCGTTGGCAATTCCGACGGAATTACACCCGATCTCAGTCGGTTAGACGAAGACGTAACCACCGTTGATATCTCGATTCCCCAACCGATCTCAAAAAAACAACTGTTACCGACCCCAGAAAAGATCGATTAAAATTAAGTGGAACTTAGCTTGCTTGGTCGCGGAGGGTTAAAGCATTGGATGAACTGAGAACTGCTTTGGAACTAGCCACAGAAGACGAACTCCAGCAAATCATCGACATTTTATTCTGCCGCCGATTTAATCCCCTAGATTATTTTGGCACCCCAGAACCGGCAGAAATTTTAAGTAAAGAACATGCTGCTTGCTTAGACGCGATCGAGCATCGCTTTCGTTTTCTGGCTGCCGATGGCTTTACTGTTTTACGGCAGCGCAGCCAAGAGTTAAGTTACCGTCAAATCTTAGTTCGGGTTTGTAGTTACCTCAAACTCTCTTTCTCTGGCGACCTTTCCACCACTGATCTCGAAGCAGAAATTTTCCTCAATTTGATGACTCGGGCTTGGCAAGAGCTTCCCGACCAAGAAAAAGCCTCAATTACAGCCAAAGTTCAAGACTCTCTTGCCCAAAGCAAAGCCCCAGCCCCCCTGCCACCGCAAATTCAAAATAACCCCATGAGTTTTCTCCTAAAAGGGGGTAGTGTGGTTGCGGTGAGTTCTATTTTGCGTCCGTGGCTACTGCAACAAATTGCCCGTCAGTTTGCCTTCCACTTTGCTCGTTATCAAGTGGCAAAAAATGCGGTGATTCGCGGCGGAACAGCAGCAGCAGCCCAAATTCAAGGTCAAATTGCCCTGAAAAGCGCTCAGCATGGTATGGCACTCAGTGCTGCCCGGTATGGGGCAGTGCGAACTGTCTTTTCGTTTCTCGGACCCATTTTATGGGGCTGTTTAGCAGCCGATCTCGGGTGGAAAACGATTGCCACCAACTATGGGCGTATTATTCCCACCGTGTTTGCTTTAGCACAAATCCGCCTCCTCCGGGAAGATGACGCGAACTGGCAATTTATATAAATGCTCTTTTGTGAACGTTGCCCCCGCTTATGGTATTGGGGACAAATATTCTTTTTGATCTTGCCCTTACTCCCCACTTGGGGCTCACTTGGGCTGCTCGCGATCGCGCTCCTTGCGATCAAACAAGCCCCTCGAGAAATACTAAAACGGGGGTTGACTTGGGGATTACTAGTCTTATCATTTTGGCTATTGCTAACCGCTGCAGCAGCAGAACATCCAACAGAAGCTTGGTTAGGAATTGCCAATTTTATCCCTTTTTTCATTGTCTTCCTCGGCTTTAATCTGCTGTTAGAAACGCCGAGTCAGTTACGACGATTAGCTGAATTAGCGGTTATCAGTGCGGTTGTCGTTGCCGTTTTAGGGATTGGACAAGTGAGGTTCGGTTGGCACACCTCAGATGCTTTACAACCTTTTTTGGGATGGATATTAATGCCAGGAGGACAGCCCTCGGGTCGCTTAGCCTCTGTATTTATGTATGCCAATATTACCGGGGCTTATTTATTAATTATGCTAACTTTGACTATCGGGTTATGGGTTGAAGCTTATCGCTGGCGACGACAACAGGTGTGGCGCTGGCTCGGATTAACCGGCGCTATAATCTTAATCGCGATCGCGCTGTTTCTGACCAGCTCTCGCAATGCTTGGGCACTTGCCCTATTCGTGGCAATCGTTTATGTGATTTACTTGCGATGGTACTGGCTACTAGCAATGGGAGCTATCATCCTTAGTGCCGTATTGGGCGCAGCTTTTGCTCCTTCTCCCTTGCATCAAGGGTTGCGGCAAGTGGTTCCGCGTTCGATTTGGGCCCGTCTTAACGATCAAATGTACAGCGATCGCCCGCTTGCGACCCTCCGTACCACGCAATGGCAATTTACCTGGGATTTAATCCAAGATCGTCCCCTACTGGGCTGGGGACTACGCAACTTTACTCCTCTATATCAAGAACAAATGGGAATTTGGCTGGGACATCCTCATAACTTACCCTTAATGTTAATTGCAGAAATGGGGATTCCGGGGGGGGGATTGTTGTTTGCTTTAATTGCTAGTATCATTACCCGTGCCAATATCCTACTCAGCATTTGGCATAAGCTTCCCCCCACTCCCGGTGCTGAGCAATGGCAAAAAGACCAGCTTATTTTCTTGACCTTCATTATTGCCTTTTGCACCCTTAGCCTTTTTAATTTACTCGATATTACTCTGTTCGATCTCCGCTTGAATCTTTTCGCATGGCTCCTTTTGGCTGGAATTGACGGCATCAGCCATCATTATCGTCAGTTACGATGGGGAGTCAAACTAATACGCTAGGCGATTTTGAATGGCCCACCGTGCAAGTTCAGTGCGGTTATGAAGTCGGGTTTTATTCAACATATTAGAGACATGAGACTCAACCGTGCGTTGACTCACATTGAGCTTTTCTGCAATTTCTCGATTTGCTAATCCTTGGGCAACAAACTGGACAACTTTAGTTTCGGTACGGGTGAGAGTAACATCTGCCGGGACATGAATCTGCTCACCCTGACTCCCATTGAGCCCCCCGCCACTTTTTTCCATGAGACGTTGCGCTTGCTTGAGGGAAGATTCCACCTGAGCGACTAATTCTTCTGGTTCAAACGGCTTAACTAAATAAACATCCGCACCTGTATTTAAACCCTTGACCCGATCTGTGGTTTGTCCTTTTGCTGATAAAAAGAGAACTGGAATCCAGCTAATCCGATCATCTTGGCGAATTTGTTCTACCAATTCATACCCATCCATTTCGGGCATCATAATATCACAAATAATGAGATCCGGAATCTCATGTTCTAAGATGGCAAGCGCATCTTTGCCATTATCGGCAGTGAGTACTTGATATCCTTGAAACTCCAGATAGTCTTGTACTAAAAGAATTAAATTAGGATCATCGTCAATAAGGAGTAGTTGCTTGGTTTCGTTATCTACGTGGTTCTCTTTCATTTGTACTTGTTTCATTTGTATCATTTGTACTTGCTAATCCGTAGGAGAAGATTTTTTTCAATTTAATCGAAAAAGCGGCAAACGTCTCTAAGTATTTTACCGTAAATTATCTCATATTTCTTGTTGCATAATTCACATTTTTAAATTCGGTGTTGGTAAAGCATGAGTTAAAAACAAATGGTCTTTCACAACTTGATTTTTCAATAAATGTTCTTGAATGATCCGCTCGATCGCGCTGGGAGTTACGCGATGATACCAGATGCCATCCGGGTAAACTAACAAAATCGGTCCTGAACAACATACCCGTAGGCAATTTGCTTTAGTCCGAAAGACCAAACAAGATGAATCCGCCTTGGGATCATCTAATCCCAGTTCTTGTAACCGTTGCTTCAAGTAATTCCAAGTAGCTAACCCCTCTTCATGAGAACAACACTTCGGCTTCGTTTGGTCGGCACATAAGAAAAGATGCCGTTGAATTTTTTGCAGTCCTAAACGCTCCACTGTTGTTTGTAGCGTTTCTAGACACTCCTCATTCACATTTGCTGTTTCTTCCATTATTCCTATCCCAGGGATAATCCCCAACGAGTATATTTAATCACAAGGTGAACCGATCTTACTCAGGAATATCTTAACTAGAAAAATTAGGTACGGGAACCCACACTCACCCATTAGTTGCCAAGCATGAGTTACTTCGGCTAAATTAGCACTCAGAACTAGAGAGTGCTAAAAAAGAGGAAATTAACTTATGGCAACTGTATCCCTTAGTGTTTCTACTGTCAAACCCCTTGCAGACCGCGTCTTTGTCAAAATTAGTCCGCAAGAAGAAAAAACTGCCGGCGGTATTCTTCTCCCTGATACCGCAAAAGAAAAGCCTCAAGTTGGAGAAGTTGTGCAAGTTGGTCCTGGCAAACGCAACGATGACGGCAGCCGTACTGAACCGGAAGTCAAAGTTGGAGACAAAGTTCTCTATTCCAAGTATGCAGGAACCGATATCAAGCTAAGTAACGAAGATTACGTTCTCCTCAAAGAAAGTGACATTCTCGCCATTGTTAACTAAGTCAACCATTAAGGATTAATCAAAAGGGAAACTACTATGGCTAAATCCATCATTTATAACGAGCAAGCCCGTCGCGCTTTGGAACGCGGTATCGACCTCCTCGCTGAATCTGTTGCTGTTACCCTCGGACCAAAAGGACGTAACGTGGTTCTCGAGAAGAAATTTGGTGCACCGCAAATTATCAATGACGGTGTGACGATTGCCAAAGAAATCGAACTCGAAGACCACATTGAAAATACGGGTGTCTCTTTAATTCGCCAAGCTGCATCCAAAACGAATGATGCTGCAGGTGACGGAACAACCACCTCAATCATCCTTGCTCACGCTTTAGTCAAAGAGGGATTAAGAAACGTTGCCGCTGGTGCCAACGCGATTTCCCTCAAACGGGGTATTGACAAAGCTGTGGCATTCCTAGTGGAAAAAATTAAAGAACACGCCACTGATATCAGCGATCCGAAAGCGATCGCGCAAGTGGGAACCATCTCGGCCGGTAATGACCCAGAAGTCGGTGAGATGATTGCCCAAGCGATGGAAAAAGTGGGCAAAGAAGGGGTCATCTCCCTCGAAGAAGGGAAATCCATGACCACCGAATTGGAAATCACAGAAGGGATGCGCTTTGATAAAGGCTACATCTCTCCTTACTTCGCTACTGATACCGAGCGGATGGAAGCCGTTTTAGACGATCCTTACATCCTGCTCACGGATAAGAAAATTACCGTGGTCCAAGACATTGTTCCAGTTTTAGAACAAGTCTCTCGTTCCGGTAAGCCCTTACTCATTATCGCTGAAGATATCGAAAAAGAAGCGCTAGCGACATTGGTTGTAAACCGTCTCCGTGGCGTCTTAAACGTTGCTGCTGTAAAAGCTCCCGGATTCGGCGATCGCCGTAAGCAAATGTTAGAAGACATTGCTGTCTTAACCGGCGGTCGAGTGATCACTGAAGATGCAGGCTTAAAACTGGAAAACACCACCCAGGATATGCTCGGAACTGCTCGTCGGGTCACGATTACCAAAGACAACACCACGGTTGTTGCCGAAGGTAACGAAGAAGCGGTTAAAACCCGTTGTGAACAGATTCGTCGTCAAATTGAAGAAACTGAATCGAGCTACGATAAGGAAAAATTACAAGAGCGTCTCGGAAAACTCTCCGGTGGTGTTGCTGTGATCAAAGTGGGAGCAGCCACCGAAACCGAAATGAAAGATCGTAAGCTGCGCTTAGAAGATGCGATCAATGCCACTAAAGCGGCAGTTGAAGAAGGAATCGTTCCCGGCGGCGGTACCACTTTAGCTCACCTTGCCCCAGACTTAGAAAATTGGGCAAAAGAAAATCTCCGTGGCGAAGAACTCACCGGTGCAATGATTGTTATGCGCACCTTAACAGCTCCCCTTAAACGCATTGCGGAAAATGCCGGTGCTAACGGTGCCGTGATTGCTGAACGGGTGAAAGAAAAAGACTTTAATGTGGGCTATAACGCTGCTGATGACACCTTCACTGACTTGTTAGAAGCAGGCATTGTGGATCCCGCAAAAGTCACTCGTTCTGCCCTGCAAAACGCTGCCTCCATCGCATCGATGGTTCTCACAACTGAGTGCATTGTTGCCGATAAACCTGAGAAAGAAAAAGCAGGGGCTGGCGCTGGTGCTGATGATTTTGATTACTAAAATCTAACACCACTCATTCATTAAGAGAAGGGTAGAGCAGTGCTCTGCCCTTCTTTTTGTTGATTGATCAAGCCTTGATGAAGACACAATATCCCAGGGATGAGTTAACCCTAGCTTTATGTTTTTACCTGAAACTGGCAGTATTATGACTCACTGCAGTGATGAACGCGCCGTAGCTTTAGCACATCACTCATCTGCTTAATTTGATTAAAGGAGTGTTGCATTTGCTGATGATCCTTCACTTCAATGGAGAGGCTAATTAAGGCAGGCTTTCCTTTTCCAGTTTTGACACTGGCATTACTAACATTGATATGTTGGTCACTCAAACGAGCAAGAATATCTCGGAAAACCCCCACACGATCAATCACTTCTACTTCAAGGTCCACGGTATAAGTGGGAGTTCGACCATTGCCATTGCCATTAGTGGGATTCCAGTCTACCGGAATGACGCGATCGCTGTCGATATTTTCCACATTTGAGCAGTCTTGACGGTGAATAGTCACCCCTTTTGTTCGTGTCACCACGCCAACAATCGGTTCTCCCGGTAGGGGACAACAACAGCCCGCACGATGATACATTAAGCCCTCAACACCAGCGATGGGAGATTTACTGCTACTTGGCGATGACGTTTGGCGGGAAGAGGTCGTGGGCAAAGTGTGAACTGCTTCTTCTTCTAAATTGCCAATGCCTTCGTTTTTCTCTAATTCTTCTTCCTGTAAAGATTCTTCCCTCAACTTGCTGGCAACAGAATTGGTGGTGATTTCACCATAGCCAATGGCAGCAAGTAAGTCATCCACACTTTGATGATTACATCGTTCTGCAACCCGCTGCATTCGATCAGATTTCATTAAGGAGTCAGAACCGGATTTTCCGATCACTTTCTCCAACATACTGCGCCCGCGAGCAATGTTTTCTTCCCGATGGGACCGTTTATACCATTGTCGAATGCGGTTTCGGGCACTGGGCGTAACGACAAAGTTCAGCCAATCTAAACTGGGATGGCTGTTTTTACTGGTGATAATCTCAACAATATCGCCATTGTGTAACGGTGCATCTAAAACGGTCCACCGTCCATTCACCCGCGCCCCTTTCATATGGTTTCCCACTTCGGTGTGGATATGGTAAGCAAAATCGACAGGAGTCGCACCGCGGGAAAGGGCGACTACATCCCCTTGCGGCGTAAAGACAAAAACATCATCTTCAAACAGATTATCCCGAATACTTTCGATGTATTCTTGGGCATCTTTGAGGTCATTTTGCCATTCTAGAAGTTGCCGTAACCAGGTAAATTTTTCATCCTCAGCAGTGGGCTTAAAGTCACTGGAACCACCGGTTTCTTTGTATAACCAGTGGGCGGCAATCCCGTATTCGGCAATGTGGTGCATTTCCAGGGTCCGAATTTGCATTTCAATGGGCTTGCCGTAGGTGCCGATCACTGTGGTGTGGAGAGATTGATAGCGATTTGGTTTCGGTAAGCCGATATAGTCTTTGAAACGACCGGGAATAGGTTTAAAGGCATCGTGAATAACTGCCAGGGCACGATAACAATCTTCTCGCGTCTTGAGGATGACTCTCACCCCAGCTAAATCATAAATTTCTTCAAAGGCCTTTTGCTGCTGCTGCATTTTCTGGTAGATGCCATACAGGTGTTTGGGACGACCTTTCAGTTCTTCCACTTCAATCCCGGCTTGAGCAAAGCGTTGGTGTAAAATTTGGATCACGTTTTCGATCCGGGCTTCGCGATCTGCGCGTCGATCGGCTACCAGTTCCCGAATTTCCTGAAATGCTTCTGGTTCGAGGTATTTGAAGGACAAATCTTCTAATTCCCATTTAAACCGCCCGATTCCTAAACGGTTGGCAAGAGGAGCAAAAATTTCTCGGGTTTCGAGGGCAATTTGTTTCTGTTTTTCCGGTTTCAGGTGTTCTAGGGTTCGCATATTATGGAGTCGATCAGCGAGTTTTACCACGATCACCCGAATATCTTTTGCCATTGCTAAGAACATCCGCCGGAAGTTCTCTGCTTGGCGTTCAGTTTTACTGGAAAAGTTAAATTTAGAGAGTTTAGTCACCCCTTCGACCAGATGACGCACCCCTTCCCCAAATTTTTCTTCAATTTCCTCGCAGGTAATTTCCGTATCTTCCACAATGTCATGGAGGAAGCCAGCGGCTATCATAGCACTACCTCCCCCCAGGTCCCGAATTAAACCGGCGACTGCTACTGGATGAGCAATGTAGGGTTCGCCAGAACGGCGGTATTGACCCTCATGCAGTTGGTAAGCAAACTGAAAAGCATGAGCAATCAGTTGCGCCTCTTCATTCTCTTGACTCGGATCATTCGCAATGTTGATGCAATCTGCTAACCACTGCGGTAAAGTTATGTTATATTCGGTGGGGGTTTTTTGCGCGTAGAGCAAAGCTCGTGTCGAAGACATCGCGTCCATAATTGGGTTCGCTGTTCGTGTTCTACAAATAGGGTGTGACTAAAATTGAAATGGCTCCAATGACCAAGTTTCCTTGGTAACTGGCTTCGGAAAGGGCAATTTAACCTGCTTGGTTTTTCGGCAGTCAACGAGCAAGCCTAGCCTAATTTAAAAGAAGGCAAGCGTCCTGACTGTTACGCAAAAGTTAAGTTAAGGGTTTTTAACATAGCCGTTAATTTCAGAAATTGTAACGTAAATTCAGCACATCATGTTACCCCTATCTTATCGGAACGCTTACCAGAGGTTTTTAGAGACGTTAAATCAGTTACAGAGACAGCTTCAAGAAGAGGCTAATCCCGTAACGTTGAAGTCTGTTTTTTCGGAATTGCAGCAACAATTCCAGGAAGAAATTATGTCTTTAACGGGAGAAGAGCTAACGGGTGAAACTTTATCTCGTTGGCAATCTTCCCAAACGGAAGTTCACCGTATGATGCGCTTATTACAAAACGATATGATGTTTTTGCAAACGTCACAGAGCAGTCAAACTTCTCAACAACGTTTAGCCAGAGTGCGTGATCGCGTGGGAAAATTAATTCATTTCGCGACTGCGTTGACAAAAGAATGACAATTAACACGATGTCTGAGGCTTTACTGTCTCTGAAGCACCTAAAAGTTAGTTACTCCACTCGCTTATCTTCTAGTGTAACAACTGCCGTTGATGATGTTTCCCTTTCTTTACAAGCAGGAGAACGGTTGGGATTAGTAGGAGAATCAGGGTGTGGCAAATCAACCCTAGGACGGGCGGTCATGCATTTGTTAAGGAATGCAACAGTAGAAGGGGAACTGCAATTTCAGGGAGAATCGATTCTCAAGATGACGCCGTCACGCCTGCGCAAATTTCGCGGGGAAGCAGTTTCCCTGGTGTTCCAAGATCCGATGACCCGTTTAAATCCTTTGATGACCATTGGCACTCACTGCTTGGAAACTCTGAAAGCCCATCGTCCTGAATTATCGCAAAAGGCAGCAAAAAAAAGCGCGATCGCTGCTTTGGAAGCGGTGAAAATACCAGCCAATCGCTGGTCACAATATCCCCATGAATTCAGCGGAGGAATGCGTCAACGGGTTGCCATTGCTTTAGCCTTATTATTAGAACCAAAATTAATTATTGCCGATGAACCGACGACGAGTTTAGATGTTACGGTTTCGGCAGAAATTTTACAAGAACTGACCCGTTTATGTCAGGAAAAAAATGTCGGGTTACTGTTAATTTCTCATGACTTAGCCTTAGTGGGAGAATACTGCGATCGCGTGGCAGTCATGTACCAAGGAAAACTAGTGGAAGAGGGCAAGGCAGAACAAGTTTTATCCCAGCCAGATCATAATTATACACAGTCACTATTAAACGCAGCGCTTCATCTTCACGTTAATCCTCAACAAGCATCCAACTCAGCAAAAGAAATCCCGCTTTTACAAGTAGAAAATCTGGTTCAGCACTACGCCTTAGAACAAAATCTAATTCAACAATTACTGAAAAAAGAGCCGACGATTATCAAAGCTGTCGATGGGGTCAGTTTTAAGTTATTTCCAGGAGAAATTTTAGGCTTAGTTGGTGAATCCGGTTGTGGCAAAAGTACCTTATCTCGGAGTATTTTACAGCTGGTTCGTCCTACCTCTGGAACAGTCAAGTTCACCGGAAAAGATTTAACGCAGTTATCGGATGTTGCTGTGCGAAAATTTCGTCGTCACATTCAGATGATTTTCCAAGATCCGCTCGCTTGTTTAAACCCACTAATGAAAGTAGGAGAAAGTATTGCTGACCCCTTATTTATTCATCAGTTAGCCACTCCCAAAGAAGCGAAAGAAAAAGTAAAAGCAATTTTAGAAAAAGTAGGATTAACCCCAGTTGATGAATACTATCACCGCTATCCTAAAGATTTATCGGGGGGTCAACAACAACGGGTTTCCATTGCGCGATCGTTAATTACTAATCCACAATTAATGATTTGTGATGAACCAGTGAGTATGCTAGATGCAACGGTACAAACTCAAGTTTTAGACTTAATGCGATCCCTAAAAGATGAGTTTAATTTGACTTATTTATTTATCACTCACGATCTCTCAGTTGCGAGATTTTTGTGTAACCGCATTGCTGTAATGAATCAAGGAAAAATTGTAGAATTAAGAGAAACCGAAGCCCTTTTTAATTCCCCTCAACATCCTTATACAAAAACACTACTTAAAGCTGCCCCACAGTTAAAAGTAAGTTCTTCTTAAACTGTTACTATGTTAACGTTTCCCTTAACTTTAAACGTCAAACCGGTTAATCTCAGCGATGAGCAATTTTATCAACTTTGTCTAGCCAACCCAGACATTCCAATGGAGCGATCGCGCAATGGAGAATTAATTGTTATGAGTCCGGTTGGGGGATACAGTGGGAATCAAGAACTTGAATTAGGGGACGTATTGCCCGGCTTTGTTTTATCAATTGAACGATTTGAAAATTATGCTTGAAGAGCTTTTCCGGCTTTGTTAAATTCAGTCTTAATGTTTTCTTATTTGCAGTTTAAAATTTAATCACCTTAATCCTTGATTGACTAAAATTAAATCTAGAACATTGAAGATTAAACTTGCTTTTCATGCCATCATTTTATTTTGCTTTACCTTATGGCTAACCGATACGAAGGTATTAGCAAACAATAGTAATTCCAATTCAGAAGCCTTTTGCCCACAACAGTTACCCAAAAAAATTGATCAGATTATTGAAGAGACTAGAGAGGGTTCTCGCTGGGGAATGATCATTCAATCTTCGCTTTCTGAAACGATCTTATATCAACGCAACCCGGATCAATTTTTTATTCCTGCTTCTAACGTTAAATTATTGACAACTGCAGCGGCTTTAAATGAATTAACCCCTCAATTTAAATTGATAACGCCTATTTTTGCTCAAGGGACCGCACCGGAATTGCAAACATTACAGATTATCGGTAAAGGAGATCCTTCTTTAAATAGTAATGATTTAGAGCAACTAACAGAGACATTAAACCAAAAGGGAGTTCGTTCTATTGAAACCCTCATTTTAGAAACGGGCTATTTTGATTCTCCTGCGATTAATCCCACTTGGGAATGGGAAGATGTTTATGCAGCTTATGGAACCGCAGTGAATAGTTTAATCTTAGATGAAAATGCAGTCACATTAACCTTACGTCCACAAAAGATTGGGAAAGTGGCAAAAGTAGATTGGGATAATGATATTGCGGCGTCACAATGGCAATTGCAGGGAGAAGCAATGACCGCGCCACCTCATACCGATTATCAAGTTGAATTACAACGCAAATTCGGTACTTCACAACTCAATTTAAGCGGAAAACTCCCCCAAGATATCGAAACCGATGTTTGGCAATTAGCGATTCCCAATCCTGATCATTATTTTCGAGATGTTCTCTTAAAAAAACTGGGAGAACAAGGAATTAAGGTCAAGCAAGTCCAATTTTCAGACTCAGATTTGCTTCCAGTTGCGGGTGAACCCATTATAGAGATTGCTTCTCCTGGTGTTGGTAAATTGGTTCAAGAAGTGAATCGTAATAGTAATAATTTATATGCAGAAGCCTTGTTAAAAGTATTAATGACGGAAACAAAAGAAGAAGTAATCAAAGAACAACTAACTCAACTAGGCGTTTCTCCCAGTAGTTATCATTTAGCAGATGGATCAGGACTTTCGCGACGGAATTTAGTAACTCCTCGCGCGATCGCGCAACTATTACAAGGAATGTTGAGTAGTAAAAATGCAGCAAGCTTTCAGTCTTCTCTCGCAGTAGCGGGTGTAAACGGAACTTTAAAAAATCGGTTTCAAGAAACACCATTACAGGGCAATTTAAAAGGAAAAACAGGAAGTCTTACTGGTATTTCTGCTTTATCAGGCTATCTTAATGTGCCTAATTATCAACCGTTAGTTTTTAGCATTTTTCTCAATCATTCTCAGCGTTTAGCATCGGAACAGAGGGCAACTATTGATCAATTTCTCTTGTTATTAACACAATTAAAAAGTTGCTAATGAGCCTTGAAAACTCTAACTTTTTCCTTTTTAACAGGTGAGGAGGGATCGGGTTTGTCCCCCCCTCAGGAAAATTAGTGACCAAAGTGATAAGGTGAATAGAACTGATCCTGTTCAAGTTGAATTTGCTGATTGCGAAGTTGGGTATTGCTAATCGCAGTTGAGCCATTTACCGCAGCATTGCTCGTGTTAGACTCTTGAATTGAAAGTTGGCCTTGAGGATCGTGATGGTAGAAGCCATCGCGTTCAAGTTGAATTTGCTGATTGCGAAGCTGGGTATTACTAATCGCAGTTGAATCATTAACCGCTGCATTTTGAGTATTGGCACTTTGGACAGAAGTTTGGGATTGTTGAGCAGCAGCCGGAGTGGCGAAAGCAACAGCAGCGATTAAACCGAAAGCAAGTTTTTTACTAATCATATGAGTTTCTCTTGAGTCTGTGTTTCTAAAGGTGAAGAAGTTTGATGTGTTGTTCTTTGATATGTTGAGGAACAGGAATTTATGCACTTCTTTCCTAAGAAAGCGGGACCTTATATCTTTGCTACAAATTGATCGAATCTTCAATTCCCTGGCAGAGGCAATCTAGGAAATGGGGAAGACAAGGGGAGGTCATTGCTCATCTGCAGCATGAAATTAATCAATATTATTGAGCAGATACCGTTGTGTCTAATCAACTTTCTCTAAATCTGCTTCCCTCTAAATCTGCTTCAACAGATCCGAGTTAGGGGTAAAAAGCCAGTTGGGGTAACCCTAAAGTTTCTTCCCAACCCAACATTAAATTCATGCACTGAACCGCTTGTGCGGCTTGCCCTTTCATGAGGTTATCAATCGCAGACATAATAATGATACGCTCAGTTCGGGGATCGACTTCAATGCCGATGTAGCAGAGATTGGTTCCAGATGCCCATTTGGTTTGTGGATAAACGCCATTGGGAAGAATTTTCACAAACTGAGAGGAGCGATAGAAAGCATTGTAAATTGTCAGTAAATCATCACGGACTAATCCTGGATCGCGCAAAGTCGCATATACCGTCGCTAACATGCCTCGTACCATCGGAACTAAATGAGGCGTAAATTGCACTCGAATCTCCACTCCGGCAAGGCTACTACAAATTTCTTCAATTTCTGGGGTGTGACGGTGTCCGGCAACGCTGTAAGGGGTCAGGGCATTGTCGGCTTCAGCAAGGAGTAGATTCACTTTGGTTTTACGTCCACCCCCCGATGTTCCAGATTTGGCATCGATAATGATGCTTTCTGGAAGAATTAACCCTTGTTTGAGTGCAGGCGCGATCGCGAGTAAACTAGCAGTGGGATAACATCCCGGACAACCAATTAGAGAAGCAGCAGCAATGCGCTCTTGATAAAGTTCAGGTAAGCCATAAACCGCTGCTGAGGCAGTATCTTCATCATGCCGTTCAACATTATATGTGGTTGAGTAAGTGGTGAGGTCGCGGAAACGGTAATCAGCAGATAAATCGAGAACTTGGCATCCTTTCGCTAACAGTTGCGGGGCTAAGTTATGGGCTAAACCATGAGGAAGAGAAAGGAAGACAACTTGACACCGTTGCGCGATCGTCTCAGCATCGATGGGCTCGATCCGATGGTGAAAACGATGAGCGAGGTAAGGATAAAGATCAGCGAAGTCTTTGCCAGCACTCTGACTGCCTCCTAAATAAGTCACTTCTACTTGAGGGTGTTCTAGGAGTAAGCGAACCAGCTGTACTCCCCCATACCCAGACGCCCCAACAATACCAACAGAAACTTTATCTGAAGCATTCATAATTGATTAATCTTCCTAAACTGATCGCGATCCTGCCTTGAGGTTGGCTGCATTGTAGCAGTAAGAGAGCACTTTGTGCGTTATCGGAGATGAGATTCTTACCGTTTAACCTAGACAAGAAGAAGTAACATTGTATAAACTTTTAATCTTCCAGGAAAAATCGTAAGTTTGCCTTGATATTAAGCTCATCTGATTCACAGTAGCTAACGCTAAAAATATTCAATTATGGAGATCAGCTATAGCAAACATCCCGATGGAACACAATTAGCCTATCGCCATCATGCTGCCTCAGTCAAACAAAGTTATCAGCCGGGGCTTCTCTTTTTGCCGGGTTACGGTTCAAATATGGATGGGACTAAAGCGACTCAGATCTTTACCTGGGCGAAGCAACAGGGTTTGCAAGCAACCTTGATGGACTATGGTGGTCATGGCTATTCTAGTGGCGAATTTAGCGAGGGCACCTTGGGTCAATGGACCGATCATGCCTGTCACATCTTAGAAACCATAACATCAGGACCACAGATCTTGGTTGGTTCCTCGATGGGAGGCTGGATTATGATGCTCTTAGCGCTTCACTCTCCCCAGCGTGTCTGTGGCTTAATGGGTCTGGCGACTGCAACCGACTTCACATCGCGATTGATTTTACCAGGTCTGAGTACTCAACAAAGACAAGAGTTAGGGACGAAAGGTGAAATTATCCTCGCTCATAGTTCTTTACCAATGACTCAGCGTTACATCCAAGAGTCGATCAATCATCATCTCCTTGGCAATGAGCGTCTTAGGACCTTAACTTGCCCTGTGACCTTGCTTCATGGCAGACAAGACACTGTTATCCCTTGGATGTGGAGTTGTGAATTACAGCAGGAATTCGGGAGTGATTTTGTTACTGTCATTTTGCTCAAATCGGGCGACCATCGTCTTTCCGACCCACAAAGTTTAGACATTCTGATCGACAGTTTGGCACGACTTTATCAAGTCGTCTTATCTAGGATCTGCTAAACAGTTTATTGGTCAGTGCATTTCATCACATAATTTAGTACGGACGTTATGACCGGTTTTGCCCTTTCGCGTTGAGATGATTGGAACAGTGACATCACTGGTAACTCGTTGGTTGCTTACCCTAGCGCAAGCGCGGTTTTGGAGTGCAGTGGAGAGGTTGACCTCTTCACTGACTTTACGAAGATCATTGCTGAGTTAAAAAACCGGTCCATTATCTTCAATGACAAACTGATCTGCAGTCAGTTCACTTTTACTAATACCAACTAAGCGGACTAACTCGTTATGACTGCTGCTAATGATTGTGTCTGACCCCTCTTGAGTCAGCGTTAAATCAGCAAACTCAGTAATACTATCAATCCCACCAATGCCAAGCACATCTTCATCAATGGTGAAGTCAGTAATTGTGTTAGCACTTGCTGGCAATTGGGCGTTTGCAATCCAGAATTGATCTGCATCTGCCCCCCCCGTAATGAGATTATATCCTCCGTTGAGAATAAAAACGCGATCGCTGCCTTCGCCACCGACTAACCGGTCATTGCTACCCGCAAAAAAGTCATCTTGACCCGCACCGCCATAGAGACGATTTCCGCCAGCACCAACACTCGCATCAAGAATGTCATCACCTTCACCACCGAAGAGACGATCCTTCTGACCCGCCAGTAATTCGTCGTTGTCAGTCCCGCCATAGATACGATTGCCACCTGTACCCGTCGAAGTATCTACAATATCATCCCCTTTTCCTGTAAAGATGATTTCATGACCACCGGTTATTTCAACCACATCATTATCCAAACTCCCAAAACGAAGACTTGGCGCTTCAGAAACCGTTCCTTCTAGAATCACCTCTAATGCACTTTCGGCAACAATTTCACCAACGGTTGCAGTGGGGTGAACATTATCCCAGAATAAAAACTCATTGGGATTCTCAACCACTTCTAACGTCTCCTGATTCAGTGCTGGATCAGTGACATTGGTTAAACCAAAGGCTGCTGGATCATTAAAAATTTCTTGGATGGTTTCTTCGAGATCAATTTCGTAGATTTCAATGTCTAATTCAGTTTCTAGGTCGTCTAATTTTTGATCAAGAAGGTCATTGTAATTACTAATGAGAGGATTAATCACCTCGGTTCCGCCTTGGTTGGTAATAAATGGTGTATTTCCCAGTGGCGGTAAATTGGTAACAGCAAAGTTTTCT